>JAICUV010000160.1 GCA_025935655.1 Chloroflexota bacterium
ATCGCATCCAGGCTCGCGGGGTCGGCGTCGCCCGAGCCGATTGCGGCGCTCAGCTCGTCGAAGTACCCGACCATCGCCGCCGGCGCGTACAGGTTCAGCTTGCGGCTGGCGACCGCACCGACCCGGAACCCGTGCTCGAGGCCAGCGGGGATGTAGATGAACGAGCCCGCCGGACACGCGAACTCCCGGTCCTCGACGAACACCCGGTACTCGCCCTCGAGGATGTAGAACGCCTCGGCCGCGTCGTGGTGGATGTGCATCGGTGGCCCGAACCCCGCGGGCTCGGCGGCTTCGAGGAGCGTGAAGGCACCCCCGGTCGCCGCCTCGCTGGCCTTGAGCGACATCCCGAACCCGCCGAGGTCGATCGCCCGCCCGTCGCCGGGGCGGAGCACGTATGCAACCGGCGCGAAGTCACGCATCGGTCACCCCTTGGGCTGCACGACGGAGATGCAGTTGCGGCTGGGGTCGATGAACCAGGCCGCCCAGGAATGACCCATGTCGGCGATGCCGTCGACCGTCACGGGATCGGGCGCGACGTACTCCTCGATCCGGACGCCGCGCGCTCGCAGGTCCGCGACCGCGGCGTGGATGTCCGGGACGCGCCACGCCATCTGCGTCTGCGAGTCCGATGTCCCGGTCGTGCTCTTGGTGACGACGAGCTGCGTGCCGCCGCCGCTGCGGAACACGATCCGGTCCCCGTGGTCCTCTCGCGCGATCTCCAGGCCGAGCGTGTCGTGATAGAACGCGCGGCTCGCGTCGAGATCGGTCGAGAGCAGGATCGGGAACACGGGAAACTCGCTCAGCACGGCCGGCCTCCAGACCCCCAGCGGATGATGGCTGAGTATGCGCCGAAGCCCGGGGTCGGCCGCCGTCCGTCATCGCGAGCTCGCACCAGGACGGGACGCGAGTCGTCGGCTCGGTCGCGCTGCTCGTGATCACCCGGCCACGGCCGCGGACGCACTCGGCGTCGCGGACCGGGCCGGCATGGCACGAGCGAGGCTCAGACGGCGGCGGCGGCCCGCACGGTGTCGACGACCAGCTCGGACGGAGCGCCGGTCGGCCGCAGCGTGAGGTCGATGCCGTGGATCGCCTGGGCTCGCTCGGTGAACCACTTCGTGAACTCGTCGTCCACGCTCATCATCTTCCCGAACGCGCGGCCCGGATCGTCACCCTCGAGGGTCACGAGCACGAGATCGCCCATCGGGGTCTGCTGGAGGAACGTGCGCTCGTGGACGCCGGCGGCGCTGCGCGACGCATCGAACTCCGCGCGACGCGGCCCGTTGACCTCCTCCATCCACGCGCGCCACTCCGCGGTCTTGCCGGGCAGGATCGGAAACGCGACAGCCATCATCGGCATGGGTACCTCCAGGGCACGTCGTGCCCGGCGACCGAGGGTTGGACTCGCCACTGGCTCCGTGCGGACTGGCGACCGGATCGGGACGCCGCACGGATCGGAAGCCGCGGGCTCCCATGCTTCCCTCGTCGAGGTCGCCAGTCTGCGCCCCACGGACGCCGATGGATAGGCAGGGAAATCGACACATTCGCGACCCCTAGCGGGCGCGCGAGTCCCGGTCCTCGAGCTCCCAGGCATGGTCCATCACGTGGTTCGCCGACCGCCGGACCAGGAACTGGATGGGCCACCGTCTCGCGGGCCGGCCCTCGGCGTTGTAGGCGCGGATCCCAGCGAGGAACGCCGCGCGATGGGCCGCCAGGCCGTCCGGCGTCAGGACGCTCTCCAGCTCGGTGCGCACCTCGACCTTGGGCGAGAACTGCTCGGCCTCGTTGAGGAGCACGTGGCGGCGGATCTGTTCGCGGCTGCGGCCCGCGCTCCGCGGACCCGGCCGGAGGTCGGCGGACACGGTGGCGGCCGTGTGGTCGAAGAACGCCCATGTGGCCCGGAGGAGGTCGAGCCGGCGCTCGAGCGCGGCCGACGACAGCACCTCGGTCTCGATGAGCGACGGGACGTGCGCGACACCCCAGAAGTCCGTGGAGCTGGAGCCGGGCACCCGCTCGACGACCTCGAGCGACGTCGCGCCGGCGAACTCGTCCGCCAGGCCCGCCAGCTCGGCGACGCGCGCATAGCGCGGGACGTACTCGGCGAGCCGTTCGAGCGAGCGCTCCTCGGAGGACCCCCACCGGTCGAGCCCGGGCCAGTCCATCGCGGCCGCGACGACCCTGCGCTTCTTGCCGACCTCGAGGATCACCCGCAGCGGATCTGCCATGTCGACAGCCTACGGCGTCACCTGCCCGAAGCCGACATGTTCAGCGGGCGACGATCGCCGCCCGCGCGGCTCGTCCCCTACGCGGAGACGGCCTTCTTTTCCTTCTCGGCCTTCTTGATCTTCTGTGCCTGCTTGTTCTTCTTGCGGGCCATCGGGGCTTCTCCTCGTCGCGGGGCGCTCGATCAGAGGCCGCGGAGCGCCCCGGAACCGTGGAACACCACGAGGGTCTCCCGTCGGCTGCCGGGACCCACCTGTTGGTCGGCCACCAGCGCAGGACCCGACAGCACCCGCCCGTCGGCCAGGCGGCCGGAGAGCTCGCCGGACTCCGCCATCGGGCCGGTCCGGGTGAGCACCCGGGCCTGCCACTGCGGCTCGCCACGCGTGTCCTCCCAGCAGTCCACGGTGGCGCTGGGCAACGGGGCCCCGGCGAAGGTCACGTCAAGGAGGGCGAAGCGAAGATGTCGCTGGGTCACCCCCTGACGGTAGCACCCCTCCGGGCGCCCGCCTCGCGGATGCCTACCCCCAGGGCGACGGGAGGTGGGTCAACGGCTCGCGATCCGGGAGGACATCGGTCTGCAGCGACGGGTCCGCCGCGGGCACATAGCGCTCCTCGAGGCCGAGCTCCTTGAGCACGAGGTTCCGCCCCTGCGCGATCGCCGTCGCCTTGTAGAACGCGATCGTCCGGCTGAACCCCTGGCGCCCGAACCCGCAGTCCGAGGACAGCACGAGCTTGTCCGCCGGGATGACCTCGAGCGCGCGCCGGATCCGCCCCGCCACCACGGGCGCCATGTCCGCCTGGAGCGTCCGGTGGTTCACGACGCCGACAGCGACCTTCTTCTTGAGGTTGCCCGCGAACGGCTTGAACAGGTCGATCTCGGCGAGGTCGTTCTCCGTCGCCTCCACCGTCCAGACGTCGCCCTTGAGCCGCTCGAGGTAGATCTCGATGGAGTTCGCGTACGACTCGCCCGAGTACACCTTCTGCATGTTGGGGTTGCCCCAGCAGGTGTGGATCCACAGCTCGACGTCGTCCAGGCCCTCCACCTCGTGGTTGAAGGCATCCACCATGAAGTCGAGGATCTCGGTCTGCTCGGGGTGGAACGCCGCCGTGAAGTGGATCGTCGGCTCCTCGATCTGGATGACCTTGGCTCCGGCGGCGGCGAGCTGCCGAAGCTCGAGGTTCATCGCGGTCGCCATGTCCCAGATGAGCTGCTTCTTGTCGTCGAGGTCGTAGTGGGCCGTGTGGCTGTCGAGGAAGATCGAGAGCACCTGCGACGAGCACGTCCCGAACTTCACCGGCTTGCCCGCGCGCGCCTGGGCGATCCGCCAGAGCTTCGCGTACTCGAGCGGGTTCCTTGGGTTGTGCTCCACCTGGCCCACGACGCGCGGCCAGCGCCACGTGGTCTCGATCTCGTTCATGAGGGTCCCGGGCGGGAAGGCGAGCAGCCCGTCGCGCGAGCGCTCGTACTGGAGCTCCTCGTGCTCGAAGCCCTTCCACCGCTGGAGCGGGTAGTGGTGCCACGAGCGGCCCGCGAAGTCCTCGTCCAGGTGGTAGTCACCGTTGGTCAGGATGTCCAGCCCGGCCCGCTGCTGGTCCGCGATGACGACCGAGTGCGCGTCGAGGAACTGCTCGCGGAAGTGCACGTCGAGGAGCGCCGTGTCGAGCGGCCGGCCCCACAGGCCCTTGTCATACCAGCGCGGCCGGGGCCACGAGCCGGTGACGGTCGCGGGGAGCATGAGGTCCTTCGTGGCCGTGAGCATCGGGCGGGCGCCTCCTTGGCGTTGTGGGGGCTGCGTCGTCGATCCGGGTGAGCGTCGATCCTACCGGTCTGCCGGGGCGATCACTCGAGGAGGTAGCGCGGGACCTGGTTGCGCAGGGGCTGGCCGGCGGCGAAGCGCCTGACCTGGTCGCCCACGAGCGCGAACAGGCGCTCGGACGCCTCGGCGGAGTTGCCGGCGATGTGCGGTGTGAGGAGGACGTTGGGCAGGCTCCACAAGGCGTGGCCCTCGGGCGGCGGCTCCGGGTCGGTGACGTCCAGGGCGGCGCGCAACCGGCCACGCTCGAGCTCCGCGACCAGCGCCTGGGTGACGATCGTCCGACCCCGCCCGGCGTTCACGACGAGCGCGTCGTCCGGCAGCAGCGCCAGGCGACGGGCATCGAGCATGCCGTCCGTCTCGCTCGTGACCGGGAGCAGGTCCACGAGGATGTCGGCGACGGGGAGCACGGCGTCGAGATCCTCGAACCCCAGGGCCCCGTCCCGTCGCGTCCGCGCGATACCCGTGATGTCGACCTCGAACGGCCGCAGGCGGTCCGCGACGGCCGACCCGATGGAACCGAACCCCAGGATGAGCACGCGGCGGCCGGCGAGCTCCTGGGGATCGAAGTCCTCCCAGGTGCCGCGGGTCTGCGCGTCGCGCGCGCGGACGAGGCCTCGCTGCATGGCGAGGATCGCGGCGACCACCCACTCCGCGACCGGGCGGTCGAACACGCCCTTCGCGTTGCACACGATCACGCCCTCGGGCACCCTTCCGACGAGCCACTCGAACCCGGCGCTCAACGTCTGGACGACGCGCGGCCCGCGTCCATCGGCAAGCGCCTCGACCAGGGGCTCGCGCGCCCGACCCACGGGGACGACCATGTCGGCGCGTGTGAGGTCCGGCACCGGGAGCGCGTCCATCGGGATGAGCACGACGTCCACGTTCGGCGGGAGCGCGCCCATGCCCTCGCGCCCGGGGAGGTCCGGGAGGCACACGACCACGCGGTCCTCCGGTTCCTGCGGCCGCTCGATCACGCCCCGAGTCTAGCGGCCCGTCCGGCGTTCGCCGCCAGCGTCTGGGCCAGCGCCGCCTGCGCGCCACTCGTCCTCGAGCAGCGCGCAGATGACCTCGCTCACCCACTCCCCCTCGTGGAGCTCGAGGTCCACGAACCGCGCCTCGCGGCGCATCCCCAGGCGCTCCATGACCCGGAGCGACCCCTCGTTCCGGGCGTCGGCGCCGGCCCAGATCCGGTGGAGCCCCACGACGTCGAACCCCAGCCGCAGCACCTCGCGCGCGCCCTCGGTCGCCAGCCCGCGACCCTGGACGTCCGGGTGGAGGCTCCAACCGATCTCGCCCTGGCGGCTCGAGAGGCTGGCCAGTCTGAGCATGAACTCCCCGACCATCCGGCCCGTCGCCTGCTCGACGACGGCGAGGAGCAACGGGTCGTCGTCCTGCTCGAGGTGGTCCTGCTGGAGTCGCTGCTCGAGCTTCGCCCGCGCCTGGTCGCGGTCCATCGGCTCCCACGGGAGATAGCGGCACACGTCCTCGCGACTGAACATCGCATACAGCCCGTCGAAGTCGCCGGCCTCGTACGGCCGCAGGAGGAGGCGCGGGGTCGTGAGCGGCAGCGGCAGGGCGACCATCGGCGAACGATACCCGGCGGCGCGCCTAGACTCTTGCCATGCCCGACGACGATCCGCTGGCCACCGCGCTCGAGCGCAACGACGCGGCGTGGGCACGCGAGCACCTCGAGCGTGACGTCGTCGCGTGGCTCACGACGGTCTCGCCGACGGGCCGCGTCCAGTCGTCGGTGATCTCGTTCCTGTACGACGACGGGACGCTGTTCTTCTACAGCCAGCCGTCGACGCCGAAGGTCCGCAATCTCGCCCACTCGTCGCAGGTGTCGTTCCACCTCCAGTCCGATCCGCTGGGCGATCACTGGCTCGTCATCGAGGGCACGGCCGCGATCGACACGGCGATCGCGCCGATGGACGTCCACGAGCACTACGGGGCCAAGTACGCGGGACCGCACGAGCACTGGGGACTGGACTTCACCCGGACCGCGCTCGACTTCAGCCTGCCGATCCGGATCCGCCCGACCCGCGTCCGCCTCGGCTGACCGCCGGCCCTGTCTGGGCCACGTCTCTGCCAGTCTGACTCCTCGCCGGTTCGCCGCGGCCGCCAGGGGATGACGCTTCGTCATGACGCGCGGACGACGCGGGAGTCTCCTGACACAGCGAGGACGCTGTGTGGGGTAGAGGGTAGAGGCGACAGAGATGCAGAACGTCATGACACGATTGACCGAGTGGCGGCTCGCGGAGCGTCACCTGGCCAGCCTGCCCGTCGGCAGCCCCGAGTGGGATCTCGCGGCCGAGGATGTCGAGCGCACGCACGCGGCCTACCGCGCCGAGGTGGCGCAGGCCACGGCTCGCGTTCACGAAACGGAGCTTGCCGCCGAGCGGCGCTGGTGGACACCGGCATTGGGCGCTGCAATGAGCCCCACGACTCCGGCGCTCCACGCGCACTGACCTCCTCGATGGGGCAGCCCCCGTGGGTGAGCGCTAGACGGGCGTGTTCGCACCAGACTCCACCCTGGGCGTGGGCGGCCGCAGGCGCCAGATCGATCGAGTGAGCGCCGGCGCCGCCACGAACATGATCGCGAAAGCCACGATCACGGTGAGCAGCGCGAGTGGGATGCCGGTCGCGACCGTCATGCTCTTGGCCCCGGTCGTGAGCGCCCCGTACAGGAGTGCCGTGACGACGATGCCGCCGGGCCGCCGTCCGGCGAGCAGCGCGAGCGCGATCGCGACATAGCCCATGTCGTACGTCGGCCCGCCCGGCAGCCCTCGCGCCGGCCCGAGCAGGAAGAACGCGCTGCCCATGCCGACCAGCCCGCCGGACAGCGTCATCGCAAGGATCGTCGTCCGGCCGGTCCGCATGCCGGCGCCGCGGGCGGCCGCGCCGCTGAAACCAACGGCCCGGAGCTCGAAGCCGCGGGTCGTGCGGAACAGCAGGAACGACACGGCCGCGGCCACGAGGAGCGCGACGACGAAGCCGTAGTCGACCCGGATCGTCGGGATGTCCAGCAGGCGGGGCACGGCCGGCAGTGCCCCCGACGGCGGCGCGAGCGCCATCCACCCGACGACGAGGTACGCGAGGTTCGGCGCGATGCCGTTGAGCATCAACGTCGTGATCACCTCGTGCGCCCCGGTCCGTGCCTTGAGCACGCCTGGCAGGAACCCGTACGCGCCGCCCGCGATCGCCCCGGCGGCGAGCGCGATCACCAGCGCGACGGGCGCCGGCAGGTGCCCAGCCACGAGGATCGCGGTGATCCCGGCGCCCAGGCCGCCGATGAGGAACTGCCCGTCCACGCCGAGGTTGAACAGGCCCGCGTGGAACGAGATCGCGAGCCCCAGGCCCGCGAAGATGAACGGCGTCGCACTGACCAGGGTCTCGGAGATTGGGCGGAGGGCTGCCGCGATGTCCTCGGTGGTCCCGGTCTGGATCGCGGCGATCACGCGACCTGGGTCGCCGATCGCCCCGGAGAGCATCGCCGCATAGCCCTCGACCACGCCGCCGATCGCGCCGCCGATCGCGGCGAACGGGTCGGTGCCCACCTGGGCCAGGTGCTCGAGGTCCGTCAGCACGATGAGCACCGCGCCCAGGAGCAAGGCCGTGACCACGGCGAGTGCCGGGTCGAGTGCGCGACGGAGCGCGTCACGGGTTCGCTGCATGTCGCTCAGTGTCGCCGCAGCGACCCAGGTTCGGCAGGCTCCATCACGCGCGTCGCGAATGGCCGGGCGAGCGGGACGCGTTCGTTGATGACGACGCGCTACAGCTCCTCGAGCACCTGGTCCAGTCGGGCGTAACCCTCGACCAGTCCGGCGTCGATGAACGAGTCCCGGTACTCGAAGCTGTCGACCAGCGACTGTGCGGTGAGCCGGGTGCGGCCGTCGCCCAGGTCCTCGAAGCGATGCTTCTCCAGGACCACGAAGTCCGCGACGCCGTCGGGGGCGAAGGTCTGCACGATCAG
>JAICUV010000092.1 GCA_025935655.1 Chloroflexota bacterium
CGACCTGCGGGCGAGCGAGGAGCGCTACCGCGGTCTCGTCCAGAGCTCGCCGGACCTGATCTTCGAGATGGACGGCGACGGCGTCTACACCTTCTACTCGGACCGGACCGAAGAGGTCATCGGCTGGTCGCCGGACGAGATGATCGGCCGCCCATTCACCGACTTCATCGACATGGAGGCCTTCCCGCAGGCGGCGCAGCGGCTGGCCGAGATCTCGGCCAACCCGGGCAAGCCGTCCACGGACCGGCTGCTCATCCGTCACAAGTCGAACGGCCGCAAGATCCCGTTCGAGGTGAGCGTCGTCGGCCAGGTCGACGAGACGGGCCGGCTCCAGGCGATCCGGGGCGTGGCGCGCGATATCAGCGAGCGCGAGCGCCTGGAGAACCAGCTGCGCGCGTCCGAGGAGCGCTACCGCTTCCTCCTGGAGAACGCCCCCGACATCGTGTTCTCGATGGACGCGGAGACGCGCTTCCTGTTCATCTCGGACACGATCGAGCGGCTGACAGGCTTCACGCCGGCAGAGCTGATCGGGGACACCTTCGACAAGGTCATCACGCCCGAGACGCTGCCCATCGCCATGGAGCGCTGGGCCATCGTGGCGGCCGACCCGTCGATCACGCAGGTGCTCCGGCTCGAGCTGCGCAACAAGGACGGCGGATCCGTGCCCGTGGAGGTCCACTCCGTGGGCCAGCGGGACGGCACCGGGGCGTTCGCGGGTGTCCACGGATCGGCGCGCGACATCGGCGAGCGCGAGCGCCTCGAGCGCGAGCTGCGCGAATCCGAGGAGCGCTACCGCTCGGTCATCCAGTCGTCGCCGGACCTCATCTGGGCGACCAACCGGGCCGGCCAGTACGTGTTCGTCTCGGACCGCGTCCGCGACCTCCTGGGCTGGGAGCCGGACGAGGTCCTGGGTCGACCGTTCCGCGAGTTCATCGACGAGCAGTCGGTCGAGATGACCAACGAGGAGTGGGCGCGCCTGGCCCAGGAGCCCGGGCGGACGCAGACCCACCGCCTGGACATCCGGCACAAGGACGGGTCCCTGCGACCGTTCGAGGTGTCCTCGGTCGCGGTCGTGCGCGACGGCGAGGTGGAGAACGTCTACGGCATCGCGCGCGACGTCGCCGAGCGCGAGCGCCTGGAGCGCGAGCTGCGCGAGAGCGAGGAGCGCTACCGGTTCCTCGTCGAGAACTCGCCCGACGTCATCTACGCCACCGATGCGGCGGGTGTCATCACCTACTTCTCGGAGTCGGTCGAGCGGGCGCTGGGCTGGGTCCCCCAGGAGATCATCGGGCGCCACTTCCGGGACATCGTGCGGACCTCCACGCCAGGTCAACCCGGCCGCCGGTTCATGGAGATGGCCGCGGGCATGCCGGACCTCACCACCCGGATGGAGCTGATGGGCAAGGACGGCACCTACCGGCCGTTCGAGGTCACCGCGGCCGCGATGCGCATCGACGGCGTGTTCACGGGCGTGCACGGGTCCGCGCGCGACGTCCGGGAGCGGGAGCGCCTCGAGCGCGAGCTGCGCGACTCCGAGGAGCGCTACCGGTACCTCGTCCAGTCCTCGCCGGACCTCGTGTGGATGACCGATGCCGACGGCCAGTTCACGTTCATCTCCGACCAGGCGGAGCAGATCCTCGGCTGGGAGCCGCACGAGCTCCTGGGGCGCTCGTTCGCGGATCTCGCCCCGGACGAGGGCCGGCGGGGCGCGATCGCGCGCTTCCGCTGGCTCCAGCGCCGGCCGACAGAGGCCCATCGCTCGCGGCTCAACGTCCGGACCCGCGACGGGCGGGAGCTGGCGATGGAGGTCACCGGCATCGGGATGGTCGCGGACGGCCAGTTCCTCGGCGCCCACGGCGCGGCCCGCGACGTCTCCGACCGGGAGAAGCTGGAGCGCGGCCTGCGACGCCAGGCGGCGGAGCTCGCGTCGTCCGAGGAGCGGGCCCACCTCGCCCGGGAGCTCCACGACTCCGTGACCCAGGCGCTGTTCTCGATGACCCTCCTGTCACGGTCCATCGAGCTGCTGCTCGACAAGGACCCCGCCCAGGTGCCGGGGAAGCTCGCGTCGCTGCGCGAGCTCCAGCGCGACGCGCTGGCCGAGATGCGGGCGCTGATCTTCGAGCTCCGCCCGGGCAACATCGAGGAGCACGGGCTCATCGCGGCGCTGCGCACCCACTCCGCCTCGCTGTCCGGGCGCATCGGGCTGCCGGTCGTCGTGGAGGCGGACCTCGGGGAGCGGCCGTCGCTCGACGTCGAGGAGACGCTCTACCGGATCGCCCAGGAGGCGCTCCACAACGTCGTGAAGCACGCGGGTGCGCGCCAGGTCCGCCTGGAGCTCGACCGGGTCGCGGAGGGGGTCCGGCTCCGGGTCATCGACGACGGGCGCGGGTTCGACCCGTCGGCCGTCCCGGACGGCCACCTCGGCCTGACGGGGATGCGCTCGCGCGCGGAGCGGCTCGGCGGCCACCTGACCGTGACGACCGGGCACGGCGCCGGCACCACGATCGAGGTCGTGGTCCCCGAGACGATCCCCGAGCACCTCGCCCGTGTCCGGGAGGACGAGCTCGTCTGACGGGATCGCGCCGGCCGCCTGCGACGCACGACGCATCCCGGCTACGTCATTTGCCCCACGGCCACCCCCGGCCAACGTCCCTGACCGCTCGGGCCGCCGCTGGGGCACGATCGGGGACATGTCGTCTGCCGCACCCGAGCCCGCCCATGATCCCGACGTCGTCGGCGTCCATGGCGCGCTCCGCATCCTCGTCGTCGACGCCGACGACAGGACGCGTGAGAGCATCGTCGGGATCCTCGGCATCCGCCACCGGTTCGATGTCGTCGGGTCGGCGGGCCACGTCGCGGAGGCGCTCGGCATCGCCCGGGCCCACCACCCGGACGTGGTGATCCTGGACCCGCGGCTGCCCGAGGTGTCGGACGGCATGGCGCTGATCCGGCGGCTCCGCGCCATCGACCCGGAGACGGCGATCCTCGCCGTCGGGTGGTCGCCCGAGCTGGAGCACCAGGCGCTCGACGCCGGCGCCGACGGATTCGTCCGCAAGACGTTCAAGCCCGGCGACCTCGCCAACGCGATCGCACGCTGCATGGACCGCCGGGTCGCCGATGTCGCCGACGACCTCGCGCTGGCCACGGCCGGCATCGCCCGGATCAAGGGCGAGCCGGGCCTCGTCACCGTGGCGGGGCAGGGATCCGCCGCCGACGATGAGTCGGTTGCCGTACCCGACGGCCAGCGCGCCGAATCCCACCCCGATGACCCCTCCTCCAGGCCCGTTCCCATCCGCGGAGCGGGCCTGGTCCTGTAGTAGACTGCCGATGCGTACTGCCCCCGCGACCACGGTCGCCACGCTTCCCGGAGACCTCATGACGGACGACGTCCAGCGGATCCGCGTGCTCCTCGTCGACGATCACGCCGTCGTCCGCATGGGCCTGCGTGCCTTCTTCGACCTCCAGCCCGACATCGAGGTCGTGGGCGAGGCGTCGGACGGATCCGAGGGGGTGGCGATGACCCGCCGCCTGACCCCGGACGTCGTGCTGATGGACCTGCTCATGCCCAACATGGACGGCGTGACCGCCATCGGCCGGATCAAGGCCGAGCTGCCCGAGACGGAGATCGTCACGATGACGAGCTTCATCGAGGAGGAGAAGGTCACCGCGGCCCTCGAGGCCGGCGCCTCGGGCTACGTCCTCAAGGACGCCGAGGCGGAGGAGGTCGCCCAGGCGATCCGCGCCGCGTTCGCCGGCGAGGTCCACCTCGATCCCCAGGTCGCCCGGCTGCTCGCCCAGCGGATGCGCGCCAAGAAGGACCCCGAGCCGGTCGAGCCGCTGACGGACCGCGAGAAGGACGTCATGCGCCTCCTCGGGCAGGGCATGTCCAACAAGGAGATCGGCGCCGAGCTGTTCATCACGGAGCGCACCGCGCGCACCTACGTGTCGAACATCCTCGGCAAGCTCGGGCTTGCGTCCCGGACCCAGGCGGCCCTGTGGGCCGTCGAGCACAAGCTGGCCGAGCCCCGCGGCTGATCCGGCGGCGCGTCATCTGACGTAGCCCGCTCCTCGTCGTTCATCGCGCCGTGTTGCGCATCTCCGTCCGTCTCGGCGCGCCCGCCACGCGCCGATGATCTCATCACCGGAACGGACCCACCGGGCCGGAGAAAGGAGCCCACGGAGATGTACGGCACGCAGCAGGACCTGCGCATGGTCCTCCGCCACCAGGAAGCGCTCCGCCGCGACGCGGCAGCCACCCGCCTGGCAATGCGGATCAACAAGCAGGAGAACCGCAAGGCCGACGCGCGCCGCGTCCTCGGCCTCCGCCTCTCGGCTGCCTGAACCCAAGACCGGCGGTCCAGCACGGGCCGCCGGTCTTCGCGTCCCCGCCATTCACGCCGGTCGGCCCATGAGATCGCGTTGGGCGGCACCGTACGATGGCCCTCTGCCATGGAGGGACGCATGACCACGCCCGACGACTCGCCCACCACTCCGGTCGACCTGCCACCGCCCGCCTCGGGGCCCGCGGCGCCCCCGCCCCCGCCGGGTGCCCCGCCCGCCGTCCCGCCGACGGCCGACGGCCCCGTGCCGTCGGCTGCCCCGCCCTCGTCGAGCGGGCCTGCGCCCGTGCCCGGGCCGACGCCTGCCGCGGTCGGCGCCCCGTGGACGCCGGTGCCCGAGCCGCGCCCGAACAACCAGCCTGCCCTCGTGCTCGGGGTGCTGCTGCTCGTCATCGGCGGGGTCCTGCTCGTGACGCGCGTCACGGACCTCGCCCTGGGGGCCGACGCCTGGCCCTTGTGGATCATCGTCCCGGGCCTCGCGATGCTCATCGCCTCCTTCGCCATCCCGCCGCGTGGCGGCCTCGGCCTCGCGATCCCTGGCGCGATCATCACGACCGTCGGCCTGGTCCTGTGGGTCCAGCAGACGTTCGACGCGTACGGGACCTGGGCCTACGCCTGGGCGCTCGTCGCACCGACCGCGCCGGGCGTCGGGACGTTCCTCTACGGGGCGGTCAAGCGCGATGGCGAGCTGGTCCGCGACGGGTTGCGCATGGCCGGGATCGGCCTCGCGCTGTTCGCCGGGTTCGCGCTGTTCTTCGAGGGCGTGCTGGGCATCTCGGGGGAGCCGATCGCGAACCTCGACCAGGTGCTCCCGTACGCCGTCATCGGCCTCGGGTTGCTGTTCGTCGTGCTGTCGCTGTTCGGCGGCGGCCGCGAGCGCCGCGAGCGCCGGCGGGAGCGGCGGGCGCGCTGATCGTCGATCGCGTGACCGGAGCGCCCGGTCAGGAGATCTCGAGCACCGCGTAGCGGATCTCGCCGCCCGGGGTCACGATCGTCACGACGTCGCCGACCTTGCGGCCCATGAGCGCCGCGCCCACGGGTGACGCGGACGAGATCCGACCCTCGCGCGAGTTGGCCTCGGCCGAGGAGACGACCTGCATCGTGGTCTCCTCGCCGTCCACCTCCACGCGCACGTGCGAGCCCAGCTCCACGTTGGCGCCGCGCTCCGTGGGCGCGACGACGACCGCGATCTTGAGCTTCGACTCGAGCGTCTTGATGCGCCCCTCGAGGAAGCCCTGCTCCTCGCGCGCGGCGTGGTACTCGGCGTTCTCCGTGAGGTCGCCGTGCTCGCGGGCCGTCGCGATGCGCTTGATGACGCCGGGGCGCTGGGCGACCAGCTCGGCGTGCTCCGCCTCGAGGCGGGCGAGGCCCTCGGGCGAGAGGTAGACCGGCTCGTGGACCTTGCGCGGCGAGCCCTGGGCGGCGAACGCGGCCGCGGAGGCGATCCGGCCCGTGCCCCGACCGGGCGCCGGACGCCGGGCCCGCTTCGCCTCGTCGCGGGCGCCGTCGGCCTCGGCGGGCGGCAGCTGCACGATCCGCGTGACGGGCGGCGGCTCCGCGACCTTGACCTCGGGGAGCAGCGGGTTCGCGATGCCGGTCGGCTTGCGGACCCCCGACGGCGAGCGCAGGACCGCCCACGGGAGCACGATCGACGGGTCGGGGAGTGCCAGCCGCTCCGGCTCCGGGACGCCGGCCGCGAAGGCGTCGAGCAGCGCGTCCTCGTATTCCTCCGGGGCGTCGGTCGCGGCCCACCACACGCGGAGCTCCGGCATCGCGCGCAGGAAGTGCAGCCAGAACCCGGACGCGGCGGGCTTGCGATCGCCGGGGACCGTCCTGACGATGGCCGCGACGCGGCCGGCGAGGGACCCGGGCGTCGAGCCGATGAACACGATCGGCTGCGACGGCAGCCAGAACCGCCCGAGGCGTGCCTGCAGGTCCTTGGAGACGGGGCGCCCGCCGTCCAGCCGGAGCTCGGGGACCCGCTCCAGCCACTTGCCGACGATCGCGAGGTCGAGCGCGGGGCTGGGCTGTGGCGCCGGCAGCTCGATGACGTAGACGCCGGGGGCACCGTGGCGGACCGGCTTCCCCCACTGGACGGGGCCGTCGGCCATGAGGCCGACCTCGCGGAGCAGGGTGGCGGCGCTGCGGTCGTCGGGCATCGGGGTCGGGCCAGCTTTCCGGGGGTGTGCGGACGAGGGTTGGGGCGTGGATCGCCGGAGACCGGGATCGGCCGCCCGCGCTATCGTCTCACCATCATGCCGAACCAGCCTCCGGAGCGCGACCGCGCCACGCGCGCGCCGCACGCCAGACCCGCACCGCAGGGTCGGTCGACGGGTTCCCGGCGACCCGGCGCGTCGGGTGCGCTGCGCTCCCGCGCGGGCATCGGCATTGCGGCCGTGGCGGTCATTGCGGCCCTCCTCGCGGTGACGGGCGTGTTCGCCACGCCGAACCGGAACCCCGACAACGTCGCCGTCGCCCAATCGACGGCGCTCGCGACGCCGACGCCGCGGCCCACCCCGCCGCCCACCGTCGAGCCAGCGGGGTCCATCTCGCCCGCGCCGACACCCGAGCCGACCGCCACCCCGACCCCCACGCCCGCGCCCAGCGACCCGCTCGCCGGCGTGCCCAGCACCCGCCTGCAGCGCGCGATCGACGCGTTCCGCAGGAAGACGGGGATCCCCGGCATCTCGGTCGCGATCGTGTGGGACGACGGCCGGGCCTGGGCGGGCGCGACCGGTCGCGCGAACGTCGCGGGCGACGTCCCGATGACCACGGGGACCGCGTTCGCGTTCGCGTCCGTGTCGAAGACGTTCACGGCCGCCGTGGTCCTCCAGCTCGTCGACGAGGGCAAGGTGAAGCTGGACCGTCCGGCGGCGGACTACCTGCCCGAGTACCCGCTCGACCGCCGGATCACCGTGCGGATGCTCATGGACCACCGCAGCAGCCTGCCCGACTTCTTCTCCAACGCGAAGATCGACAAGGCGCTCCAGGCCGACAAGCGCGCGACGTGGACGCCGCAGCGGGCGTGGTCCTACGTGCCCAAGTACCGCCCGACGCCGGGCACCGTGTACGACTACTCGAACACGAACTACCTGCTGCTGGGCGAGCTCGTCGAGAACGTCACCGGCAACCCGCTGTCGGCCGAGGTGCGCAGCCGGCTGCTCGACCCGCTCCAGCTCAACACGGCGTGGTACCAGGTCGCGGAGAAGCCCCGGGCGCCGGGTGCCACCGGCTATCGCCTCACCCGGACCGCGGGTGGAGCGGTGGTCAAGCCGGTCGCGGGTGAATCGAACGTGATGCCGTTCCGGTCCGTCGTGTCCGCCGCCGGTGGCGCGGGCTCCATCGCCGGGACCGCGACCGATGCCGCGCGCTGGATGCAGGCCTATGGCTCGGGATCGCTGCTCAGCGCGAAGACCTACCACGCGATGATCGCGGACTCCAGGTACACGAAGGCGATGCACGCGATCGTGACCTACGGGCTGGGCGTCCAGGTCATCACGATCGAGGGGCAGAAGACGCTGGGGCACTCGGGCCGCTACGTGGGGTTCCAGAACTCGGTCCGCTACCTGCGCGGCCCGGGGATCTCGATCGCGATCCTGACCAACCAGAACACCTACGATCCCGCGGTGCTGATGCACCGCCTGGTCAGGATCGTCGCCCCGGTCAAGGCGAAGTAGGCCACCGCTCGTCAGCCGGCCGGTTCGTCCGGTGTGTCACCCGCCGGTGGGCCGCCCGCCGGTGGGCCGCCCGCGCGTCCACGCCCTCCCTTGGCTGCCGCCGAGTCCGTTGTATCCCGTGGTCCCATGGACCGTGAGATCGCCCGTGGGACGGCGCCGCCGTGGAAACCGCGGTCTCCCGCACCGCAACCGCGCAATGGAGCCCCATCGATGGGCGCTGCCGGGGTGCTGCACACCACGTCTTCGCCGGTACGCGGCGTGCGCTGGCGATGTCACGGCGTGCAGGACCACACCCGAGGAAGGACCGGCGATGTCACGGCGTGCAGGACCACACCCGAGGAAGGACCGGCGACGAAGGACCGGCGACCCTGGCCCGGTCGAGGCCGAGGCGCTCCGCGAGCGGCGACGACCCGCGGTCGAGAGGGCTAGGCGACGCTCGTGCGACGCCGCGAGCTGCTGGCCGACGACGAGCGGCTCCGGCCACCCGAGGACGAGCTGCCCGCCCCGCGGGGTGCGCGCAGCGGCTGGGCGTCACGCTGGCGCGGCTCGAAGCCGGGCTCGACCTCCCAGTCGATCGCGCGCTGGAGCAGCCGCTGGACGCTCCGCAGGAGATCAGCCTCGTCGATCGTGACGAGGCTGATCGCGTTCCCGGAGGCGCCCGCGCGACCCGTCCGGCCGACGCGATGGACGTAGTCCTCGGGGTTCCACGGGAGCTCGAAGTTGACGACGTGGGGCAGCGCGTCGATGTCCAGGCCCCGGGCGGCCACGTCGGTGGCCACGAGGCAGCGGATCTCGCCCGCCTTGAACGCCTCGAGTGCCTTGGTCCGATCGCTCTGCGCACGGTCCGAGTGGATCGCGGTCGATGCGACGCCGTGCCGGTCGAGCCACGACGCGAGCCGGGAGGCGGCGAGCTTGGTCCGCGTGAACACGAGGACCTGGTGCCAGTCGCCCTCGATGATGAGATGCGCCAGGAGCTCTTCCTTGCGCTCGCGGTCCACCGGGTAGACGAGCTGGTTGACGGTCTCGGCGGCCGTGCCGTGGCGTGACACCTCGACGGTCTCAGGGTTGTTGAGGATGGAGCCCGCGAGCCGCTTGATGTCGTCGCTGAACGTCGCGCTGAACAGCAGCGTCTGCTTGCGCGCGAGGAGGAGGTCCAGGATGCGCCGGATGTCCGGCATGAAGCCCATGTCCAGCATCCGGTCCGCCTCGTCGAGGACGAGGATCTCGGCCTGGGCGAGGTTCGCCGCCTTCTGGCCCACGAGGTCCAGCAGGCGCCCCGGCGTCGCAACGAGGATCTCGATCCCGCCCCGCAGCTCCTTGATCTGCGGGTCGAGCGGCACGCCGCCGTAGACGACCGCGGCGCGCAGCGGGACGTGTCGCCCGTAGGTCTTCACGGACTCGGAGACCTGCACCGCGAGCTCGCGCGTCGGCGTCAGGACGAGACAGCGGACCGGGTGCCGGGCGGGGGAGAAGGAGGTGTTCGCGTAGGGGGCGAGGCGATCAAGGATCGGCAGCGTGAACGCGGCCGTCTTGCCGGTGCCGGTCTGCGCCGCGGCGAGGATGTCCCGCCCCGAGAGCACGATCGGGATGGCCCGCTGCTGGACGGGCGTCGGCTCCGTGTACCCCTCTTCCGCGACGGTGCGCAGGAGGACGGGCGAGAGCCCCAGCTCTTCGAACGTCAAGTTGTTCTGGTTCTCCGGTATCGGCCGCCTTGGGCGACGGCCTCGTGCGATGCGTATCTGGTCGTCCGGAGTGGCGCCCACGCGATGGCAGCGTGTCGGCTGCGAGGGCGGCGGCATCCGCCGGACATGCGGAGCATAGCCGACAATGCGTGGGTGGGCGCACAGGGAACACGGGCGATCGACGCCGCGAGGCGCGCCGGGATCACCTATGCAGTGCATGAATATGCGCACGACGCGCGGTCGTCCCTCAGGGACGGCGGCCGGGGCTATGCGCTGGAGGCCGTCGAGGCGCTCGGAATCGACGCGGCGCGGGTGTTCAAGACGATCGTCGTGACGGTGGACGGCAGGCTCGGCCTGGCGGTCGTCCCGGCCGACGCCGAGGTGGACCTCAAGGCCGTCGCGGACGCGCTCGGCGGACGCAGGGCGGCCATCGCCCCGCCGGCGGAGGCGGAGAAGGCGACGGGCTACGTCCTGGGCGGGATCTCGCCGCTCGGGACCCGCCGGACGCTGCCGACCGCCCTCGACTCGAGCGCCGCGGCATGGCCCACCATCCACGTGTCGGCCGGGCGGCGCGGCCTGGAGATCGAGCTCGCGGCCGCCGATCTCGCCGCGCTCACGCGGGGGATCCTGGCGCCGATCGCGCGCCGGGCCTGAACGCCGGGACGCTAGCCGCCGATCTCCGCCCGCTCGGTGAACAGGGCGGCCACCACGAGTGCCACCACGAGCCAGGCGATGACCACGACCACGGCCGTGTTGGGATCCAGCTGGGTCACGATCGCCGCGGCGCCCCCGCCGCCCCCGCCGACGCTCGCGCCGCCGGCCGGCGAGGTGACCGCGGACGAGGCCGAGAAGGGGAACCACTGGAAGACGTCCGGCAGGAACAGCCCGGCGATCCCCTCGGCGAAGAACAGCCCGACGCCCACCGCGATCCCGGCGAGCTGGCTCCGGGCGACCGTCGCGACCGCGTACCCGAAGGCCGCGTTCATCGCGAGCGCGAGCCCGGCCCGCCCGAACAGCTCCGGCAGCCGGAGGAGCCCCTCGCTGTCGCTCATCCCCCCGAGGCCCACCCCGAGCACGAGGGCGCCGAGCGCGGCCCCGAGGACGCCGACGAGGAACGCGAGGATGAGGCCGAGGAGCACGAACACCGCCACGGCCGCGTAGCTCAGCAGCGTGTAGCGGGTCCGGCTCTCGCCCCGGGCGACAGCCGCCTTGAGCGTCCCCCAGCCCCACTCCGACCCGCCGATCGCGGCCCCATAGGTCACCGCCAGCAGGCCGCCGATGCCGAGGATGAGCGTGAGCACGAGCTCGTACGCGCCCGGGAACGTGACGAACAGCCGAGCGCCGAGCGCCGCCTGCGGGTCCGCGGAGGTCCGCGCCGCGGCAATGAGCGCGAAGAAGATGAGCGCCAGGAGGGCGATGAGCAGGATCAGCGTCACCCACGACGCGGGTCGCCGCACGAGCTTGCGCAGGTTCGCGCGCAGGAGCCTCATGATTTCCACCCGCTGGATGGCTTCCACCCGCTGGCCGGCGGCGGTGGAGCGTCGGACGTGGCGCCGACGTCGGGGTGCGACCCCGTGAGCTCGAGGAACAGCGCCTCGAGCGTCGTGCCCGTCTCCAGGCGCGAGGCGTAGATTCCCGCGTCCGCGAGCGCCCGGTTGACCGCCGCCGCGCGGCCGGGATCGAAGCGCACGGACAGCCAGCCTCCCTCGGGGCCCGGCTCCGGCATGACCGCCGGCGACCCGACGAGCGCGCCGATCGCGGCCGCCGCGGCGGGCACCTCGTCGGGCGCCACGCGCACCCGGATCGACCCCTCCTCCCGCAGGAGCGTCTCCACGTGGCCCTCGCGCACGAGCCGGCCGCGGGCGATGATCCCGACGACGTCGACGAGCTGCTGGACCTCGGACAGGATGTGGCTCGACACGAACACGGTCTTGCCGGCGGCGGCGAGCGCCCGCAGCGTGTCGCGCATGCCCACGATCCCGGCCGGGTCGAGCCCGTTCGCGGGCTCGTCGAGGAGCAGGAGCCGCGGGTCCGACAGCAGGGCCGCGGCGATCCCCAGCCGCTGCTTCATCCCCAGTGAGTAGCCCGAGACCTTGTCGCCGGCACGGTCCCGGAGGTTCACCAGCGTCAGCAGCTCGTCGATCCGGCCCGCCGACACCGGCGCCCCCGTCGCGGCGAGCGAGCGCAGGTTCTCGCGCCCCGAGAGGAACGGGTAGAACGCGGGCGACTCGATGAGCGCCCCGACCTC
>JAICUV010000139.1 GCA_025935655.1 Chloroflexota bacterium
GACCGGGCGATGTTGGCGTCGTCGTCGTCGGCGTCGGTCCGGATCCCGTCGAATGAGACCATCCACGGCATCGACCGGTCACAGAACGCCGTGGCGTCGGGAGGGACGGCCGCGGTCGCACCGCCGAAGTTCCAGATGGACGACAGGCTGTTGGGCGACGGTGGCGCGGCGTTGCGGGCGGCGACCGTATCGATCGCCTCGTCCGACAGGCCCGAGAGGTAGCGGCTCTTCCAGTAGCAGCGGTGCGCGCCGAACGGGATCACCGTGTCGAACAGCTGCTGGACCTCGACGTACGCGGTCGCGAACCCGGTGACGGCGATGACGGAACGGTCCGGGCTGACACCGCGCACCTTCGCCCGGCGCTTCCGTGCCGCGACCGGTCGGCGTCCCATGGAGTACGTCCACGAGATCCGGATGGAGGCGGCGCGCCGTCGCATCGAGGAAGGCGCAGCGGCGCTCGACGATGTCGGCTACGACGTCGGCTACGAGGACCCGACGTTCTTCCGGCGCCTGTTCAAGCGGACGACGGGCCTCACGCCGGCTGCGTACCGGCGCAAGTACGCCTCGATCTTGACGGCACCGGTGGGCGCCCACGCCGTCGCCTAGCCCGGATCATCCGCGACGGGTGCCCACTCCCGCGTCGCCCGGACCGGGTCCACCGGCACCCGAACTCGTGACACCTGGCCGCGGCCCTGATGGGTGCCGCAGACATACAGCTATCGCACCGCGCTGATCGTCGACCGGTGGCTGGTGCTCCTCGCGCCGTTCACGAGCTCGCCCACGCCGTCTACCGGCCGGTGGCGCTGTTGTTCGTCGCCTTCACAGGAGCACGGCCATGACCGACACCATGCAGCAGATCGCGCACCAGCACCACGAGCGAATCACGACCCACCTGGACGCGATGCCCGGGGTGGCGGACCGCCTGCTCCATGCCCCCCAGCACGAGGTCCGAGCGGCGCTCGCGTCGGTCCGGACGTTCCTCGACGTCACGCTCCTTCCGCACGTGGAGGCCGCCGAGGCCACGATCTACCCCGAGCTGGAGCGCATGTTCCAGAACCGCCACTCGATGAGCGCCATGCGGCGCGAGCACGACGAGGTCCGCCGCCTGGTGCGCGAGTTCGATCGCCTGGACGACCAGCTCCAGGGTGAGCCGGTCACGCTCTCGCGGACGCTCGGCGTCCGGCGCGTCATGTTCCAGCTGTTCGCGCTGGTCAAGGTCCACCTCGCCGAGGAGGAGACCTACGCCCGGATGATCGACCGCGGTGTGACCGACGACATCGCGGCGGTTCTCGCCGCGGGCCTCGAGCATCCGATCGCACGCTGACCGCGGTGCGGGAGGTGCTGGGCGTGATGCTCCTCCGTCGTGGTGCGGAGGTCCCGGAGCGTCCCGTCGACGGTCACTGGGTCGGCGCTCCCGCGGCCACCAGGTCGGCCATCGCCCCGCCGTCCACGATGTCGCCGAAGCCCGCCTTGGCCATCTGCTCCGCCGCGAGCGCGCTGCGTCGCCCGGAGTGGCAGTAGACGAGGTAGGCGCCGGCCGGGTCCAGGGCGCCGAGCTGCGCGGCGAAGCCGGGGGCCTCCACGTCCAGGTTCCGCGCGCCGGCGACGTGCCCGGCCGCGAACTCGGCGGGCGTGCGCACGTCGAGCACGGTGCGCGTACCCAGCATGCCGACGGCCGTGGCGGCGTCGACCTTCGTCACGGCCGGACCCGCGGACGAGCCGCAGCCGACGAGGACGACGAGCAGGAGGCCCAGCACGACCCGTGTCGCGAGGCGCGTCACGGCGGTCACTCGCGCAGCCAGGCCGCGATCGTCCACGACGTGGGGACCTTGCCCACCGACACGACCGTGCCGTCGATGACCAGGCCTGGCGTGCTCATGACGCCCCGGCTGGCGATCTCCGCGTAGTCGGTCACGTGGCGGATCTCGGCCGCCACGCCGGCCTGCGCGACGGCCTCGCGCGCGTTCGCCTCCAGCTTCTGGCAGTTGCTGCACCCGGGGCCGAGGACCTCGATGACCTTCATGGCGTGGTTCTCCAGTTGAGACGCATCGACGTGGAGCTCGCGCGTCATCGCGCGAGCCAGTTGAACAGGTAGCCGATGACCACGATCCCGGACGCGACGATCGCCACGAACGTCGCCAGCAGGCGCGGCTTCATGACCTTGCGCAGGATCACCATCTCCGGCAGCGACAGGGCCGTGATGGCCATCATGAACGCGAGCGCGGAGCCGACCGGGAGGCCCTTGCCCAGGAGCGCCTCGATGATCGGGATGGTGCCCGCGGCGTTGCTGTACAGCGGGACGCCGAGGGCCACGAGCGCCGGGACCGCGAGCGGGTTGCCCGGACCGCCGATCTGGACGACGAGCTCGGTGGGCACGAAGCCGTGGATCAGCGCGCCGACGCCGATGCCGACGATGACGTAGGGCCAGACGCGCCCGACGATGTCCAGCGTGGATCGCCAGGCGTCGTGGAGGCGGTCGCTCATGGTGGGCTTGAACGCAGCCGCCACCGAGCCGGCGCGGACCTTCCAGACGTAGTCCTCGACGTAGCGCTCCAGGCCGAGACGGCCGATGAGCAGCCCGGCGAACACGGCGACGACGAGTCCCGCGACCACGTAGGCGATCGTCAGCTCCGGTCCCACGAGACCCCACAGCAGGACGATCGCGACCTCGTTGACCATCGGGGACGCGACGAGGAACGCGAACGTCACGCCGAGCGGCACGCCCGCCTCGAGGAAGCCGATGAACAGCGGGACGGCGGAGCAGGAGCAGAACGGCGTGACGATCCCGAACCCGGCCGCGGCCACGGTTCCGACGGCCGCGTTCCGGCCCGCCAGCGCGCTCCGCACGCGCTCGGGCGAGACGAACGAGCGCATGAACGACACGAGCGTGACGATGCCCGTGAGCAGCAGCAGGACCTTGGGCACGTCGTACAGGAAGAAGGCCACGGCCTGGCCGAGCTGCGATGCCGGGTCGAGGCCCAGGACGTCGAACGCGATCCACGTCGAGGCCGGGAGCGCGAGGAACCACGCCACGAGCCACAGCGCCGATGTGACGAGGACCGTCAGCCACAGCGGGACGTGGAGGCGGGGAACCGCGAGGGTCGTCATGCGAGGATGTCCTCGAGCGCGGCCCTGGCCCGGGCGACGGCCGCCTCGTCGCGCTCGTAGTACTGGAACCGGCCGTTGGTCTCGTGCCGGATCGCCCGCACGAGACCCGCTTCGCGGAGCTTCGCGAGGTGGTTGCTGACGTTGTTCTCGCGCTCGCCGAGCGCGGCCGCGATCTCGCACACGCAGTGCGGGCCGTCGCGGAGCAGCCGCATCACGGCGGCGCGTGTCCGGTCGGCGAGGAGCGCGGCGGCAGCCTGTGCCTCGTCGACGTCGGGCGCCTCGAGGTCCAGTCGCGGAAGGGCGATCACGGGAAGGTGGGAACCGGTGGACATCTCACCGTCGAATGTGTCACCGATGGCTGAGATGTCCACGGGCCGCCCGTCACCAAGACCCGGGCCCATGGCACCCTCCGTGGACACAGTGATGAGGATGCGCACATGAGCGATGACGTCGAGCAGTTGATCGCGGTCGCGGAGGATCGCTGGAAGGCCGCCTGGGCGACGGGGCCCACGCGGCTCCGGTGGACGACGCTGCCGCCGCAGCTCGGCGACCCCGCCCCGGACGCGACGCTGCCCGACCACGAGGGTCGCCGGGTCACCCTGTCGAGCCTGTGGGCGGAGCGTCCGCTGCTCGTCCTGTTCTGGCGCCACTTCGGGTGCTCGTGCGGGATGGACCGTGCGGCCCGGCTGCGCACCGAGCTCGCGGACTACCGCGCCGGGGGCGGCGACGTCGTGATCGTCGGACAGGGCGAGCCCGCCCGCGCGGCGCGCTACCGCGAACGCCAGCGGCTCGAGGTGCCGATCCTCGCCGACCCGGACCGGGCCGTGTACCAGGCGTACGGCCTGCTCCAGGGGACGACGGCCCAGGTCCTGTTCGACGCGGACGACCCGTTCCTCCGCTGCGACCTCGAGGCGGGCATGGGCCTCTCGGCCTCACGCCACGGGACCGACCGTGCGCTGGTCGACGACCCGTGGCAGCTCCCCGGGGAGTTCGTCGTGGGGACGGACGGCGTCATCGTCCACGCCCACCGCTACGGCTGGTGCGAGGACTATCCCGACCCGCGGGTCCACGTCGCGGCCATCCGCGGGGCCGCCGGACAGCTGTAGCCGACGCGCGTCAGTGCGGCGAGCGGATGAGGCTCGCGCCATCGTCGCGCGCGGCCATGAGCGCGCCCCCGAGCGCGAGCATCCAGAGCATCGCCGGGTACACGATCATCCGCTCCGTGCCGCCATGCCCGATCGGGCCGAAGGCCGCGGCGTTGCCGCCGTCGCCGATCACCATCAGGCCGGTGAACACGAGGCCCGTGACGCCGGCGAGCAGGGAGAGCACCCGCATCGGGCCGCTGACGACGGCGGCGACCGCGAGCGCCTCCAGGTTGAACGCGAGGAACGCGACGAGCGCGAACAGGCCGTGCGGTCCGCCGCTGTCGAGCGGGAACAGCCCGGCGCCCATGGCCCCGACCCCTGCCACGACGAACAGGGCGAGCACGGCCCCGCGTCCGTGGGCTCGGGCGAACAGCCAGCCGCCCGCGATGTTGAGCACGCCCACCAGGACGAGCGAGACGTTGAACAGCATCGCCGTCTCGTCGAAGACGCCGAGGTCGCTGATCGCGCCGCCGGCGACGTCGTACCCGGGCGCCATCGAGGCACCCAGCATGATCACGGTCATGAACTGCGCGGCGAGCGCGAACAGCAGCACGCCGGCGGAGCGCAGCTCCGCGGTCGTCGATGCGTGGGCACGGATCGCCGGTCGGGCGACGTCCATCGGTGGTCCCTCCGTCGGCCGGGCGTCGCGGCATCGCAGGCGCACACGGGCCCTGCGCCGATCCTCGATCGACGGCCGTCCCGCGGCGAGGGCCGATGCGCCCGAAGCCCACGGGCGACCCGACGTCCCGTACCCTCCCGCTCGGGAGGCTTGTGATGACGGATCACGTACGGCTCAGCTCCGAGCCCGATGCACCGCCGGCGCGGGTCGCCCGGATCATCGACGCGATCGACGCGTGGAACATGGACGTCACCGGGGTGCGGGACTACCGCCCGGTGGCCATCTTCCTGCGCGACGACGATGGCGAGGTCCGGGGCGGCGTCACCGGTGGCGTGTGGGGCGGGTGGCTCCACGTCGTCGCCCTGTGGGTCGATGAGCCGCTCCGCGGACAGGGCCACGGGCGGGCGCTCCTGCTCGCTGCCGAGGCCGAGGGGCGGGCGGCGGGAGCGCGACACGCGTTCCTCGAGACGCACACGTTCCAGGCGCCGGGCCTGTACCAGCGCCTGGGGTACGTCATCGTGGGCGAGCTCCTGGACTACCCGCCGGGCGAGCGCCAGCTCATCCTGCGCAAGGAGCTGGAGTGACCCGGCCGGGCCCCCGACGTCAGCCGCCCAGCAGCTGCCGCAGGAGGTCGCTCCGGTCGATGTTGCCGACGTGGGTGATGTACTCGTCGACGAGCTTGTAGACCACGATCAGCGACCCGATCCACCAGCGGTGGCGGTGGAGCGTCGCGAAGCCCGCTGCCTGCCAGTCGGCCCGGTGCCGGACCACGCGGTTCCAGGCGAGGATCGTCACCGTCACCAGGAACACGGGCTCCAGGAAGTTCGGGAACAGCGCCAGCAGCAGCTCGTTGCCGGTCAGCAGGAACGCTGCCTGGCCGATCGAGCGGAACAGGAACAGCCCGAGCATCAGCCCGCGGATGGGCCAGGCGTTCCGGAACGCCACGACGACGATGGCCACGTACGTGACCCAGTCGGTCACCTTGTCGACCGGCTGGTACGCCTCGTTCGGCAGGCCGAGGGGCACGAGCAGGTCGCCGTCCACCCCGTCGAGGACGAAGTTCGCCCAGCCGGCCGCGAACGGGTACCGGACGATCAAGAGCGGCAACAGGAACTTGGCCGCCACGATCAGGGCGATCGCGAGCGCCTGGATCGCGGTCGTCCCGGGCGCAAGGACGCGGTTGGTCACCGGCTCACCCCTCCCCGCCGCGTCTCGCGCCTCCGGCGCTCGTCGATCGTTGCGGCACTTCTGCCCGACCCCGGCATGGGCATCGTGCATCGGACGTCGCCCGGCCGGCCAGTGCCGTCGGTCGTGCCGCCACGCGCGCACCTCGCCTGCGATGTGCCCCTAGGCAAGGATCGATGACAGCACGGCTGCGGAGAGGAACAGCCCGATGCCGTACACCGTGTGCGTCGCGAGGTTCCGCAGCCGCGTCGCTCCCGGGTTGGGCGTCTTCGACCCGGCGATCCCGGCGCCCATGCCCGGCTGCATGACGAGCCACGGCGCCGCGATCGTGCCGATCCCGATCGCGAGGGCCGGCCAGATCGTCGGCGAGCGCGCCCAGTCGAGCCCGGCCACCAGGAGGAGCAGCACGGCGAAGGCGACGCCGATTCCGTAGTGCGCGAGGTACCCGAGCGGACGTTCGGCCGGAATCGGCTCGGCCGTGGCGATCCGCTGGTGCCGCAGCCGTCCGCGGGTCATGTGGCCAAGCCAGCGACCCAGCAGCGCGTAGTCCAGCGTGGGGATGCCGAACCCTCGCCTCAGCAGGAGGCCCCACAGGTCCATGAGCGCGGCCGCGGCGACGCCCATCGCGGTGCCACGGACGAGGATCTCGACGACGGGGGTCATCGCATGCCCGCCGCCACCGGGACCGCCTGGGCGCGGCTCGGCGCGAGTGCGGCGCGTCGATCGGGTCGACGTGCGCTCGGTGGCCGGTGGGGAAGGACGGACCAGCCCGCGCCCGCGTCGAGCAGGACGCGCTTGGGTTGGATGGGCGCGCGACGCATCACGCGTCCCCCTGGTGGCTCGAATCGCCGACGGCGTCCAGCCGGGCGACCGAGATCAGGCTCAGCCCGGCATCGCGGACCTGGCGCAGCAGCCCGTGCAGCGCGGCCTGGTCCACGGCCTCGGCCACGATCACCGTGGTGCCGTCGGGCAGGGGCGTCAGCTCCAGGCCGTCGAACCAGGCGGACCAGCGAGCGTCGAGGCGGCCGCGCACCCGGATCTCGTAGCGGTTGATGTCGCCCGTCGGGCGGGTGTGTGTCATGTGGCTCCTTTCGAGTGGCTCGACCTTGGTGTGGTCGAGCCGCTGCCGTGAAGCCAACAGTCCCGTGCGGCGTGGTGAGCACGCATCACCACCCGTGGTGATCGGGATGGTGATTCGCGCGAGTCGACGGGGTCGGCGCGAGGCCGGGGGCCCTACCGGGTGCGGGAGAGCAGCCCGAGCTCGGTCGCGCGGGCCACCGCCGCGCGACGGGAGTTCACGCCCAGCTTCGCGAAGATGTTCTTCGTGTGGGTGCGCATCGTGTTGAGCGAGACGAACAGCCGGGACGCGATCGCCGGGCCATCCAGGTCCGTGGCGAGCAGCCGCAGGACCTCGAGCTCGCGTTCGCTCAGCGACTCAATCAGCGGCTGGGCGCGCGCCACCGTCGGCTCGTCGACGGCCGTCATCAGCCGTCGGGCGTAGCGCGAAGCCGTCGACCGGTCCGCCGACTCACGGACGAGCGCCGCGGCGGCCGGCCCCAGGTCGGCCAACAGGCGCACGAACCCCTCGGGCTCCGCGAGCGACAGCGCGGCGTCCATCGACCTGGCCGACGCTTCGCGATCGCGGGCGATCGCCGAGGCGACCGCGCGCATGGCGGTCAGCTCGATCACGCTGCGCATCCGGCTGCCGGCGGAGGCGGCCGCCAGCAGGCGGTCGATCAGCGCGGCGGCGGCATCGAGATCCCCGCGACTCCCGTCCGCGGCGGCACACGCCAACATCGTCAGCGCCAGCGTCGCGTGCTCGTACTCGTGCAGGTACGAGAGGGGATCATCGACGGTGAGGCCGCGCTCGGTGGCCCACGCACGGGCGTCCGCGTGGCGGCCCTGCCGGACCCACAGCCTCGCCCGCACGGCGGCGATCGGCCGGATGTCGGGGAAGAAGTCGGCGGTGTAGACGCGCTCGGCTTCGTCGAGAAGACCGCAGGCCGCCTCGAGGTCGCCCTCGGCGGCACGGACGCCCGCCATGGCCACCCGCCACCGGTGGGGGTTCTGCGGCAGGCCCGGCGCGTCGCCCAGTGCCGCGGCTGCGTCGAGGTGCGAGATCGCCGCCGCGAGGTCGTTCTGCTCCAGGTCGAGCTCCGCGAGGCCGACGTGCATGTCGGCAGTGCCCCGAAGTGGCGGAGCGGTCGTTGCCCCGAGCCGCAGGCCGCGCTCGAGCGTCCGCCGCGCATCGGCGAGGTGTCCCTGGGCGACGCGGATGTCCGCCATGGCGAGGGAGCCACCCAGCATGTCGGCATGGTGCCCGGCCCGCTCGAGGTCCGCGACGGCCCGTGACCAGGTCGCGTGCGCCTCCTCGAGATCGCCACCCGTCCACTGCGCGAGGGCGAGGATGCCGGCCGCCGCGCCCCGCTCGAGCGGCTGGTCCTCGTTGGCCGAGTCGTATGCCGCCTGCGCCTGGCGGATCGTCTCCTCGATGTCGCCATGCAGCCGGGCGAGGGCCGCGCGGTAGAGCGCGATCGCGCCCGGCAGGTGGCCCACGGCCGTCGGATGGCAGACGACCATGCCCGCGGCCTCGGCCGCAGCGCGCGCGTCCGGCCCCGTCGACGCCGGGATCCATCGCTCCGCAGCCGCGAGACGGGCATCCACGCCCCGCGCCTCGCCGGTCGAGAGCAGCGCACCCGCGTGCGCAATCGCGAGCGCCGGGCGGTTCGCGAAGAC
>JAICUV010000154.1 GCA_025935655.1 Chloroflexota bacterium
CCTGCGCCCCTGCGCCCCTGCGCCCCTGCGCCCCTGCGCCCCTGCGCCCCTGCGCCCCTGCGCCCCTGCGCCCCTGCGCCCCTGCGCCCCTGCGCCCCTGCGCCCCTGCGCCCCTGCGCCACTGCGCCACTCCCATGCGCGCATCGATGAACTGGCGCGCGTTGTGCCACCGCGGCGCGCAGAACGTCACCCCGAGCGGCGCGCTGGGGCTGGATGTGGGCGTGTGGCGCGCAGATCGCGCGCGGCTTCATCCCATCGCGAACCGGGGTGGCGCCGAGGGGTGGCGTGCCTGGACCCGCGCTCGGCTGCCCGTCGGCTGCCCGCCCGGCGACCCGCCCGGCGACCAGCCCGGTTACCCGCCCAGCGACTCTACGGTTCCGCGACGGCACCGGGTACCCGCCGGGCGACTGACCTGTTCCGCGCCGGGGCCCCAGACGGAACGGTCGATGCGCCAGGCGGTTGCGACGTTCCGTCGTGGCGACACCGGCTGGAAGTGTTGCCGGAATGTTGGTGAGCGTCTCCGCCCGCGCAGTCCAGAGGCGAAGGTTGGCGGATGAGGTCACGCTCGATTACCCCGCTCTGGGGTAGTCATTCACCCGTTCCAGGGCCATCGCTAACCAACTTCTATCAACAGTTCCAGCCGGTGTAGCGTCGTGGAACCGTTGAACCGGCCGGCGGGTAGGGGCCGTGACCCCGACAGCGGGTAGGTCGGGCGGAGCGTGACCCCGACAGCGGGGAGAGCCGGCGACAGCGGGGAGTGACCGCGGCAGCAACGCCG
The DNA here is from genome assembly GCA_025935655.1 of Chloroflexota bacterium. Lineage (GTDB taxonomy): Bacteria > Chloroflexota > Limnocylindria > Limnocylindrales > CSP1-4 > CAIXZV01. Next base: position 779 of record JAICUV010000154.1, read on the forward strand.
GAGCGTGACCCCGACAGCGGGGAGTGACGGCGACGCCCGGAGCTGACGGCGCGAGACGCGGCGAGCTACTCCTCGACCCAGACGTTGTCGTGCTCGGCGTAGAACGCGGCCAGCACATCGGCGGGCGGCCGGCCCTCGGCCGCGAACCGGGCGTTGCCCTCGAAGTAGCCCTCCCGGGGCGCGCCGGGCGAGAAGTGGATGAGCATCGAGGCGGGCATGCCGGACTCGTTCCGGAAACCGTGGACGCCGCCGATCGGCACGTGGACGAAATCGCCGGGCCTGCAGTCCCGCCACGCCGTGCCGTCGTAGATCTGGATCGCGCCGCTCAGGACGTAGAAGCTCTCGGTCATCGTCCGGTGGAAGTGCGGGCCCGGGCCACCCTTGCCCGGCATCGACCAGCGGTAGAGCCCGAACAGCCCGCCCGTGGTGGCACCCGTGGCGAGGTAGTCGACGGTGGTCCCGGCGGGATAGACGAGGTCCGGGGCGGCGTCCGCGCGACGGAGCGTGGCGGATCGCTCGCCGGTCTCGCCCGTGTAGCGGATCGGCGGGTACGTCATGGCGCGCATGGTGGCACAACCGCGCAGATCGACGGCCGCGAGGTCACGCCGATTCCGGGCCGTCCTCCCTTGCGGCGCGCCACACGATCCTCGACGCTAGGGGCAATGGATCGCGACGACCCGCGCAACGAGGTCGAGGCACCTGTCCGGCAGGCGCTGCTGTCGCTCGTCGTGCGTGGCGTGACGCTCGTCGCGATCGTGCTCGCGATCGTCCTCGTGCCGCGGCTGCCGGCGCTCGCGGCCTACCGGGCGCTCGAGGACGTGGCGAGCATCGCCGTCCCGCTGGTGCTGTTCGGCTACGGCGCCCTGGTCCTCCTGGATCGCCGGCGCCACGGCCGGCCGTCCGAGGACGCGCGCGCGGCCGCCTGGTTCCGGGCCCGAGAGATCGAGCCCGCAGACTCCATGCTCGCGCTGCTCGTGGCGGGCTGGATGCCGGTCACCCTGGTGGCGGCGCTCGTCCTGCTGGCGTGGCCGCGACTCAACGACCCGGACGCGATGGCCCGCGGGGTCTGGGGCGCCGTCGGCGTCCCGACGCTCGCCGCCGCGTGGCTGGTCGCGGCGAACCTGTGGCTCGAGGCGACCCGTGACGTGCTCGCCCGGGCCATCGGCGAATCCGAGCGGCGGTTCCGCAGCTACTGGGCGAACCCGGGTCGCTGAGAGATCTCGACCTCAGGCGCGAGGGTACGCTTCCGCGGATGTCCTCCGATGCGCGCCTGTCGCCGCCGCCCCGTACCGCCGAGCTCGTCCTGTGCGGGCCGAGCGGCGTCGTGCTGGGTCGCCTGCCCGAGGTGCCGGTCCGCACGCCCTGGTGGCCGGACATCGAGGCGGTGGTCGACGCGGCGCGCGAGGCGTACAGCCTCGAGATCGTCGTGCTCCGGATGCTCGACAGCGAGCTGCCGCGCCCGCACGGTGGACGGGTGACGTACCTCGCTGAGGTGGCCCATCGTCTGCCACCGGGTGCGGCCGAGGCGCTCGAGCCGTGGGACGGCGGGCTCGACGAGCAGCCGCTGCGCCTTCCCTATGCGCGACCGGGCGGCCCGGCCGCTGACCTCGCCTGGGCCGAGAGCGTGCTTCGGACCCGGCGGGTGGAGCGCGCGGGCCCGGCGGTCCAGGTGCGCTCGTGGAACCTGTCGTCGATCTGGCGACTCCCGCTCGTGGGCGGCGGCCCGGCGTGGCTGAAGGTCGTCCCGCCGTTCTTCGGCCACGAGGGCGACATGCTGCGGCGCCTGCAGGCGGGTCCGGTGCCGCGCCTCGTGGGCCACGACGGGCCGCGGATCCTCATGGCGGACACTGGGGGAGATGACCAGTACGACGCCCCCCTCCCGGTGCTGCTGCGCATGGTGACGACGCTCGTGGAGCTCCAGGCGGACTGGATCGGCCGCGAGGACGAGCTGCTGGCGATGCGGCTGCCGGACTGGCGCGGGCCGGCGCTGACCGCCGCGATCGCCGAGCTCGTCGACCGCCGTCGCGCGGAGCTGTCGGCCGGCACGGCGGCCGCACTCGACGCGCTCGTCGCCGGGTTGTCCGCGCGCTTCGATGCGGTGCGGGCGTGCGGGCTGCCGGACACGCTCGTCCACGGGGACTTCCACCCGGGCAACGTCCGTGGGACGGCCTTCCGGCTGACGCTCCTCGACTGGGGTGACACGGGCGTGGGGCACCCGCTGCTGGATCTCCCGGCCTTCCTCTCGGCCATCGACGCCGGGGCCGTGGACGCCGTGCGCGAGCACTGGCTGGCGGCGTGGCGTTCCGTCGCGCCGGGGTCGGCGCCCGAGGATGCGGCGCCGCTCCTCGCGCCGGTCGCGGCCGCGCGGCAGGCGGTGATCTACCAGCGGTTCGTGGACGGGATCGAGCCCGTGGAGCGCCGCCACCACGACGCGGATGTGATCGAGTGGCTGGGCCGGGCCGCCGCGATAAGCCGCGAGTGAGCGGCGGCTGCTAGCCTCGGGGTGTGCCCCGACTCGAGCCCGAGCGCCTCCTCGACGACCTGGACCCGGAGCAGCGGACGGCCGTGCTCCTGACGAGCGGCCCGGTCGCGATCCTGGCCGGCGCCGGCACGGGCAAGACGCGGGTCATCAGCCGCCGGACCGCATACGCGATCGGGACCGAGGTCGTGCCCCCGGACCAGGTGCTGGTCGTCACGTTCACGGACAAGGCGGCGGGCGAGATGGTCTCGCGGCTGCGCGGGCTCGGGCTGCCGGGCGTCACCGCGCGCACCTTCCACGCCCACGCGCTCTCGATGCTCCGCCACTTCTGGCCGTCCCGCCACGACGGCCAGCCGCTCCCGGAGCTGCTGGACTCCAAGCTGCCGATCCTGTCGCGGCTCGTGCGCCAGCTCCCCGGGCACTACCGGTTCACGCCCTCGAAGGACATCGCGGACGAGATCGAGTGGGCGAAGGCGCGCCGCATCGGGCCGCGCGAGTACGAGAACGCGGGACGGGCCGCCGGGCGCGAGCCGCCGATCCCCGTCGACCTGTTCCTGCGCACGTTCGAGAACTACGAGCGGGCGAAGGCGCGCGCCGGCCGGATCGACTTCGACGACCTGCTCGTCGAGACGGTGTCGCTGCTCGAGACGGACGAGGGGGCCGCGGCGACGGTCCGGGCGCGCAAGCGCTGGTTCAGCGTGGACGAGTACCAGGACACGAACCCGCTCCAGCAGCGGCTGCTCGAGCTGTGGCTCGGCGAGTCACGGGACCTGTGCGTCGTGGGCGACGAGGACCAGACGATCTACACGTTCACCGGGGCGTCGTCGACGTTCCTCACCACGTTCACCGAGCGCTGGCCCGGCGCGAACGCGGTCGCGCTCGTGCGCAACTACCGGTCCACGCCGCAGGTTCTCGCCCTCGCCAACCGGCTGCTCGCGGCGGAGGGCCGGACGAAGCGCCTCGAGGCCACGCGTGGCGACGGGCCCGAGCCCGAGATCCTCAGGCACCCGACCGCGGACGCGGAGCTCGACTGGCTGACCGGGGCCATCCGCGCCCGGCTGGGGGAGGGGATCGCGCCGGCGGAGGTCGCGGTGCTCGTCCGGATGAACGCCCAGCTCGCGCCGATCGAGGAGGCGCTGACCCGCGCCGGGATCGCGTATGTCGTGCGCGGGATGCGGTTCTACGACCGGCCCGAGGTGCGGGGCGCGGTCGAGAGCCTGCGCCGACGGCCCGCGCTCGAGGCGACCGGCGTTCGCCTGACGAACGCCATCAAGGAACGCTGGGCGGACGCCGTGGGCTTCGAGGAGAACGGGACCGCCGAGGGCGACGAGGCGCGCGAGCGGCAGGCGTCGCTGGAGACGCTGCTCGCGATCGTCCAGGGCGTCGTCCGCGGCGACGCGACCGCGGACGTGGGCGTCGTCCTCGCCGAGCTGGAGGCGCGGGCCGCGCACGAGAAGGCAGGGTCCGCGGACGGCGTCAACCTGCTCACGCTCCATCGGGCCAAGGGCCTGGAATGGGACGCCGTGTTCCTGCCTGCGCTGGAGGACGGCAACCTGCCGATCCGCCAGGCGCTGGACGACGACGAGGCGCTGGCCGAGGAACGGCGCCTCCTGTACGTGGGCCTCACGCGGGCGCGGACGCACCTCGCGCTCTCGTGGGCCGAGCGGCGCGAGACCCGCGGCCGCGAGTCACGCCGCCAGCCGAGCCGGTTCCTGCTGGATCTCCGGCCGCGACCGGCACCGGGGTCGCGCATCCGTGAGCTGCCCGGCCCGCGGGTGGCCGGGCCGGCCCCCAAGCCATCCCGCCCCGGCACGGACAACGACGACCCGGTGTTCCTGGCCCTCCGCGAGTGGCGGACGGGCGTCGCCCGGGACGAGGCCATGCCGCCGTACGTCATCGCCCACGACGCGACGCTCACGGCGATCGCGGAGGCTCGGCCGCGCTCGCTCGCGGCGCTCCGGCGCGTCAAGGGCATGGGCCCGGCGAAGCTGGAGAAGTACGGCGACGAGATCCTGGCGGTCCTGGAGCGGACCGCTGACGGCGAGCTCGCCTGAGCCGGCGGGGTGCGGGCGCGGGCGTCAGGCCGCGAGGTCGCGCCGCCGGAAGGCGGCGATCGCGCCCAGCCAGCAGCCGATGGCGATGGCGCCGAACAGCGCCAGGTCGCCGACCGGCAGGTAGCCGGCGTCGATGACCTTGGTCGTCGGGAAGTGGTTCCACGCGGTGAGCGGCCCGATCCACGCCCAGTCCGCGGACACGCCCGTGACCACGAACACGGCGTACATCACGAACAGCGTCCCGCCGACGATCGCCGACGTCACCCCGCGGCTCAGCGTGAGCACGGACCCGAGGGTCGCCGGGCCGGCGATCGCGCACCCGAGGGCGAAGCACAGGACGCCCGCGACGGCGAACCGGCCGAGGTCGAAGTCCACGCCGACGAGCTTCGCCGCGCCCCACAGTCCGAGCACCGCCGCCGTCGCGAGGACCGCCATCGTCAGGACCTGCGAGGCGATCGCGGTCGCGAGGTAGCGCGTCCGCGAGATGCGGGTCGAGAGCGGCAGGTCCAGGAACCCCCGGTCGAGGTCGACCGCGACCGTCCGCGTGCCCGCGATGAGGGCCGCAGCCGCCGCCATGATCGGCCACATCCACGACGCGATGTAGGTCGTGAAGAAGACCCCCGGGTCCGCGAGGCTGCCGGTCATCCCGAAGGCCGCGAGGAACTCCTTGGGGAACATCTCCATGTAGGCCCGCATCTGGTCGTCGCTCTGCTTGAGGATCGGGTACATCAGGCCCATGATCCCGCCATAGGCGAGGAGCGAGATCACGAGCGCGACGAGCAGCGAGCGGTTGCGCCGCATCTCGAGCGCGAACGGCGTCATGCGCGCGCCTCCTCCGCCGGCACCGGGCCGGCCGCGTCCTCCTTGTAGAACCGCAGGAACAGGTCTTCGACGTCGGGGGTGGTGATCGCGATGTCGTGGACGTCGTACGCGGCGATGCGCCGCAGGAGCGGGTTCACGTCGCCACGGACCATGAGGTGCGCCTCCCGGCCGGTGAGCGCGGCGACCTCCACGTTGGGCAGGTCGAAGGCGTGCGGGTCGGGCGGCTCGGCGAGCACGAGGTTGATCGACCGCCAGTGCGCCCCGAGCAGCTCGCCGACCGTGGAGACGTCCACGATCCGGCCCTCGCGGATGATCGCGACCCGGTCGCAGGCCCGCTCCACCTCGACCAGGTTGTGGCTCGACAGGAACAGCGTCCTGCCCGCGGCCCGGGCCTCCGCGACGAGCGCGAGGAACTCGCGCTGGAGGAGAGGATCGAGGCCGCTCGTCGGCTCGTCCAGCACCAGCAGCGGCTCCGCGCCCATGAACGCGGCGATGACGCCCACCTTCTGCCGGTTGCCCCGCGACAGGCGCGAGATGCGGACCGTCGGGTCGAGCTCCAGGCGCTCGCCGAGCTGGCGCCACGCACCGCGTCGGAGTCCGCGCAGCCGAGCGAGGTAGTCGAGCTGCTCCGCGCCCGTGAGCTCGCCCAGGAACCCAGGGTCGGAGCCGAGGTAGGCGAGCTCCCGATGGATCCGCGGCGCGTCGTGCAGCGCGTCGCCGCCCAGGACGCGGACGCCGCCGCGCGTGGGTGCGAGGAAGCCGAGGATGAGCCGGATCGTCGTGGTCTTGCCGGCGCCGTTGGGCCCGAGGAACCCGAACGTCTCGCCCTCGACGACCTCGAAGTCGACGTCGACGATGCCACGCCGCGTGCCGTACGACTTGGTGAGGCCGATGGCCTCGATGACCGCCCGTGTCATGGCTCGACGATGCGCCGCCTGGCGGCGGACCACGAGAGCCGCCCGGCCCGATCGGATGGGCAGGACGCAGCAACGCCGCCGGGAGGTCCGGCGGCGTTGTCGCCTGGGGCTGCCTGCGGGCGGTGCCCGCGGTGCGCTACTTCAGGTAGATGAAGGCGTCGTAGTTCGTGCGCCGGCCGCCCTGGTCGTTGACGACCCGGATGGTGTGGCGCCCGTTGGCCGACCAGCTCGCCCGGGCGATGATCTGGCCGAGGAGGGTGGAGGCGCGCCGCTCGTTGAAGCGGCCGACGAGCTTGCCGTCGATGTAGACCTTGACGTACCCGGACTTCGAGGTCTTGGGTGCGATGTACAGCACGGCGCGGCCGCTGAACGACAGGGTCACCCGGGCGCCCTTCGTCGTGGCGTAGGCATAGCCGGCGCCCGAGGATCCGGCGGACCCGACCGGGCTCCAGGAGCCGCGGTAGATGTTGCGCGTGCTGGAGTTCTGGACGCTCTTGATCGTCCGCTTGCTGGACAGGACCCAGCCCGACACGTTGCCGGCCACGTCCGTGGCGCGGACGCGCCACACGAGGGTCTTGTTGAAGCGGTAGAACTTGACGACGGACGTGTTGGCGCCGGTGTAGACGCTGCGCCACGCGCCGCCCGCGATGCTCACCTGGACCTCGTAGGAGGCGACGCCGGACGAGGCGTCCGTCGCCGACCAGCTGATCCGCAGCGGGGCCGACTCGTTGACGCGCCCGGTGGCGAAGGCGACGGTCGCCCGGCTGACGGTCGGGGCCGTGACGTCGCCGCCGACGGTGATCGTCAGGGTCGCCGAGGCGGTGAGGGTCCCGTCGCTGATCGTGTAGGAGATGACGGCCTCGCCCGTCCAGCCGCCGGCCGGCGTGAAGGTGACGGTGGTGCCGTCGGTGCTCACCGTGCCCGCGGCCGAGTCGACCGAGACGAGGGTGACCGTGAGGGCGTCGCCGTCGATGTCGCCGTCGTTGGCGAGGACTGCGTAGCCGGCGGCGCCGGAGTTGGCGAGCACCGTGGCCGTGTCGTCGCCGGCGGTCGGCGCGTCGTTGACGCAGTCGAGGCTGATCGTGACGTGGCCGGTGGCGCTGCCGCCGTTGCCGTCCTCGACCGTGTAGTCGAAGCCGGCGACGTCGGTGCCGCACAGGTTGGCG
>JAICUV010000370.1 GCA_025935655.1 Chloroflexota bacterium
AGCGCCAGGCGCTTCTCCGTCTGCTGCGTGAACGATGTCGAGGCGACCTTGGACATCGAGCCCGAGAGTCGGGCCATCAGCGGCCGCAGCGTCCGGTCGACGAGCGGCGCCTGGAGCTCGAGCTCCTCGAGGTTCTTGGCCTGCATCGTCCCGAGCTGGGACAGGCGCGCCTGGACGGGGTCGACGGACGGGCTCGACGCCAGCCCGAGGAAGATCAGGAGGATCGCCCCCGCGGCGACGGCCGCGATGACGAGGGCAAGGGAGTCCATGCGCTAGACCTCGATGTCCACGATGCGGCGGATGAACATGAAGCCCATGAACATCGCGAAGCCGCCGAGGGCCAGGATGATGATGCCGGCCGGCAGCCCGCCGACCGCCACCCGGGAGTCGAACATCGGGTTCATGAACCCGGGCGCGGCGATGAACAGGAAGCCCGCGAGGCCGATCGGCAGGAAGCCGACGACGTAGCCCGACAGCCGCTGCTGGGCCGTCAGCGTCCGGATCTCGCCCTTGATGCGGACTCGCTCGCGGATGGTGAACGCGATCGAGTCGAGGATCTCGGCGAGGTTGCCGCCGACCGTGTGCTGGATCGAGATGGCCGTCGCCATCAGCTCGAGGTCGTCCGACTTCACGCGCCGGACCATGTTCTCGAGCGCAACGTCGAACGACAGGCCGAGGTTGACCTCGCGGATGACCCGGCCGAACTCCGTCGAGACGGGCGGCCGCGACTCGCGGACGACGAGCTCGATCGCCTGGAGGAACGACGAGCCCGCGCGGAGCGCGTTCGCGATCAGCGTGATCGTGTCCGGCAGCTGCTTGTTGAACGCGTTGAGCCGGGACGACTTGCGCCGTCCGAGCCAGAACCGCGGGAGCATGAACCCGATGAGCGCTCCGACGAGCAGCACGATGGGGTTGCGGAAGGTGGGGAACACGATCGACAGCGCAAGCATCACGAGCGGAACCCCGAGGGTTGTCCCAGCCCAGATGGCGAGGTACTCCGACGGCTTCAACCGGAGGTCCGCGCGCGCGAGCTCGCGGGCGAGGTTGGCGCCGAAGTCGCGCTGCTCGACGACCTTGTTGAGCTGGGCCATCGCCTGGCTGGACTGCAGCGCCGCGGCGAGGCCGCCCTCGCCGGAGGCCGGCGTGGCGGGGGTCTCGGGCTTGGTCGATGCGTACCGCTCGAGCCGGGCGTTGATCCCGGAGCCACTCCCGGACATCGCGATGCCCACCGCGATCAGCAGGATCGCGAGCGCCGCGACGCCGGCGATGGCGAGCGTCATGGTGGTCATGGCGTGGCGGTCTCCCCGGGTTCCTAGAAGTTGCCCATGAACAGGCCGGGCGGCAGGTGGATGCCCTGGACCTCGAACTTCTCGACGAACTTCGGCCGGATCCCCGTCGGCTTGAGCCGGCCCTGGATCTTGCCGTCGATGACGCCGGTCTGCTCGCACACGAACACGTCCTGCATCACGATGACGTCACCCTCCATGCCCTGGACCTCGGTGATGTTCGTGATCCGGCGGGTGCCGTCCTTCAGGCGCGCCTGGTGGACGATGAGGTCCACGGCGGACGCGATCTGCTCGCGGATGGCGCGGACCGGGAGGTCGACGCCGGCCATGAGGACCATCGTCTCGAGGCGCGAGAGCATGTCGCGCGGGCTGTTGGCGTGGCCGGTCGACATCGAGCCGTCGTGGCCCGTGTTCATGGCCTGGAGCATGTCCAGCGCCTCGCCGGCACGACACTCCCCGACGATGATCCGGTCGGGCCGCATGCGCAGCGAGTTGCGAACGAGCTCCCGGATCGGGATCTGGCCCTTGCCCTCGATGTTGGGCGGGCGGGACTCGAGGGTGACCACGTGCTCCTGGCGGAGCTGGAGCTCGGCCGCGTCCTCGATCGTCACGATCCGCTCGTCGTTGGGGATGAACGACGACAGGACGTTGAGCGTCGTCGTCTTGCCCGAGCCGGTACCGCCGGAGACGAACACGTTGAGGCGCGCCTCGACGGCTGCGCGCAGGAACTCGAACATGTCCGGGGTCGCCGTCCCGAACCGGATGAGGTCGTCGACCGTGAACGGCGACGCCGAGAACTTCCGGATGGTGATGACGGGGCCGACGAGCGACAGCGGCGGGATGATGGCGTTGACGCGCGAGCCGTCGGTGAGGCGGGCGTCGACCATCGGGGAGGACTCGTCCACGCGGCGGCCGATCGGGGCGATGATCCGATCGATGATCCGCATCACGTGGTCGTCGTTCTGGAACACCACGTTGGTCAGCTCGAGGCGGCCGCTGCGCTCGATGTAGACCTGGCGCGGGCCGTTGACCATGACCTCCGAGATGCTCTCGTCGCGGAGGAGCGGCTCGAGCGGGCCGAGGCCGATGATCTCGTCGGTGATCTGCTCGAGCATTCGCACCCGCTCGGCGCGGGTGAGAGCGAGGCCCTCCTCGTCGATGACGCGGCCGAAGATCTCCTCGATCTGGCGGCGCACCTCGACCTGGTTGGACAGGTCGAGCTTCGGGTCCAGGTCCTGGATGACGCGGTTCTGGATCCGGAAC
>JAICUV010000067.1 GCA_025935655.1 Chloroflexota bacterium
CAGGTCAGCGGCGCGCAGGGTCCGCACACGATCGTCTACTCCGCCCAGGGGACGTACACGGTCAAGCTCACGGTCTCGAACGCGGGCGGGATCACGTTCACCACCCGGACAATCACCGTCGGCCCCGCCGTGACCGGCCCGCCCGTGGCGGCGATCTCGGCGACACCCGCGACGTCGGGCGCCGCGCCGCTGACCGTCACGTTCGCCGACCTGTCGACGGGCACCCCGACCAGCTGGGCCTGGGACTTCGGCAACGGCCAGACCTCCACGCAGCAGAACCCGGGCGCGGTCACGTACAACGCCGTCGGCACGTTCACCGTGACCCTCACGGCGACGAACGCCTCCGGCTCGAGCCAGGCGACGACGACCGTGACGACCAACGCCGCGTGCCTCTCGCCCGCCGCGTCGTTCACCGTCAACCCGACGACGGGCAAGAAGAAGCAGGCCCAGTTCACCGTCACCGACGGCTCCAGCAACATGGCGACGGCGGGCTGCAACGCCCAGTGGTCGTGGGACTTCGGTGACGGCCAGGGCAGCACGCTCCAGGCGCCGCCCGCCCACGTCTACGACAAGCAGGGCACCTACACGATCCAGCTCACGGTCTCGAACCTCGCCGGGTCGTCGACCACCACTCGCCAGGTCACGGTGACGCCGTGAGCACGTGGCGCCAGCACCTCGGGCGGCACAGGGCCGAATCCGGCCGGGGACAGACCCTCGCCGAGTTCGCCATCGCCCTGCCCGTGTTCCTGTTCATCCTCATGGCGATCTTCGACTTCGGCCGGGCGGTCTACATGTACAACGGCGTCTCGGAGGCGGCCCGCGAGCTCGCCCGCGCGACCAGCGTCCACCGCTGCGCCGGAACCCCGTGCACCCTCGGCTCCAGCTCGCAGACCGCCGACGTGCTCGCGACCCAGCAGAAGCTCATCCCCGGCCTCCAGGCGCCGACGTTCACGTGCGTCGACATCGACGGCAGCGCGATCAACTCGGCCACCAGCTGCCTGCCCGGCAACCAGGTCCGGGTGCAGATCGTGGCGCGCTACGCACCGATCACGCCGATCCTCGGCTTCATCGGCTCCTTCGATCTCCAGTCGACCAGCTCGGTCTCCATCCAATGAACCGCGGAGCGCTCACCATGGCCCGAACCGGATGCGCCGCGGGGGACTCCTCCCGTGGCCAGGTCATCGTCCTCTTCGCCCTCGCGCTCGTCGCGATCATCGCGGCGGTCGGCCTCGTCCTCGACGGCGGCTCGACGTTCGCCCAGCGGCGGACACAGCAGAGCGCGGCGGACCTCGCGTCGCTCGCGGGCGCGAACGACTACCTCCTGAACCACGACGTCGCCCTCGCGACGGCGCGCGCCCGCCAGGTCGCGGCCATCAACGGGTTCACGAACGGGGCGGACGGCGTGACCATCGACGTGGTCGTGACGACGGACAACGGTGCCGAGGTCACGGTCGACATCGAGGCGCCCCACCAGAACCACTTCGCCGGCATCGTGGGCATGTCGACCTGGCCTGTGAGCACCACGGCGACGGCACAGACCGGGTTCCCGGACTCGGTCGTCGGGGCGGCGCCGATGCTGTTCAGCATCGATGCCTTCGGCCCCAACGGCACGCCGCTCGCCGGCTACGGCAACCCCGCATCGCCGTTCACGTTCGACCACGGGCAGGGCCAGAGCGGCGACGCCCCGGACGCCCCCGGCCTCATGTCGTGGACGGACTACGACCCGCTCACGAACGACAACACCCGCGTCATGCACGACATCATCGTGGGTGACACGGTGGTGACCACCACGATCAACTTCGGCGACTACATCGGCGAGCACAACAACGGCCAGCATGCCGCGCTGTTCGGCGACCTGGTCTACCCGGCCGACTATCCCGTCCCGGTCGTCGATCACACGGGTCACTTCCAGGGGTGGGCGACGTTCCACCTGACCGGCGCGAGCCAGGGCGGCAAGTCGGTGACCGGCTACTTCAAGTCGAACTTCGTCAACGAGCGGCTCACGATCACCTCGTGCTCCGCGGCCGCGAACGACTGTCCGCGCTACGTCGGCTCGTACGTCCTCAAGCTCATCAACTAAGGCTCCAGCGCCCTCGCAGGAACGCCCGCTCGGGCTCGAGCGGGCGTTCGGTCATTCCCGCCGAGGCGGCGAGCCCGGCCGTCCTCCCCGGCGCGACGGTTGCCGCTGCAATTGACAGCGCAAGGTCACGCGGCGATAGTCCGCCCACGCCGTCATGGGGAACGGCCCACGGGGAAACGGGGATCACGGGGTGCATACCGAAGGGGCCACGGCGTCAATGGATGCCCGCGGTTCGCGCGTCGCGCTCGACCAGGAGCGCCGCGGGACCGAAGGGGGGCAGTCCGTCGTCGAGTTCGCCCTGATCCTGCCGCTGATCCTCGTCCTGCTGCTCGCGATCGTCGACTTCGCGCGGCTGTACACGACCATCCTCACCGTCGAGTCCGCCGCGCGCGAGGCGGCCGACTTCGGCGCATTCCACTGGTACCAGTGGCAGGACGCCCCCACCGCGACCGCCACCGCGGCGGAGATGAACCGCCGAGCCTGCGTCGCGATCAGCAACCTGCCCGAGTACACGTCGTCCGGCGGCACGTGCATGGACGGGAGCTTCTTCGCATACACCCTCGCCGCGCCGCCCGGCGGCCCGTCGATCGACTGCTCGGCGAACCCGGATCCGGCCCTCGAGCCGTGTCGGCTCACGGTGCGGCTGACCTACAACTTCCGGCTGCTCGCTCCGCTCCAGGTGTCGCTGTTCGGGACCACGCTGGGACTCCCGACCGCGATCACGTTCAGCCGAGACGCCACCTTCGCCCTGTCCGACTTCGGGATCGACTCACCGTGACCGGAGCCTGGAGCCGTCGCGCAAGGCGCATCGCCAGCCGGCTCCCGCTGGGAGCCCGTGGCCAGGCGATGGTCGAGTTCGCGCTCGTCGCACCGCTGTTCTTCCTGATCCTGTTCGCGATCATCGAGGGCGGGCGGTTCGTCTTCTACTACGAGCTGCTGAACAACGCCACACGCGAGGGTGCCCGCTACGCGATCATCCACGGCGCGCAGGGCAGCCCGTGCAGCGGCCCGCCCGTGGGAGCCGCGACGTGCGCGGACGCGGCGGGCAACAACGTCATCGACGCCACGGTGAACGCCGCGATCGGGCTCGTGGGCTCCGGCGACATCGGCACGTTCCCGCCGGCCTGGTGGGACTGCGCGTCGACACCACCGAACCCGGGTGACCCCAGCACCGGCAACAACGCCCGCGGCCAGTGCGTGACCGTGTTCCTCGACTACACGTACCGGACGATCATCCCGGTCCTGCCGCCCATCACCATCAGTGCGGAGTCGTCCCTTGTCGTCAACAACTGAGCAGCCGCCCGAAGCCCGCGGGCAGATCCTCGTCATCTTCGCGCTGAGCGTCGGGGTGCTCATCCTGTTCGCGGCGCTCGCCTTCGACACCGGGATGATGCTCGTCCAGCGCCGCGACCAGCAGAACGCCGCCGACGCCGCCGCCCTCGCGGGCTCGTACTTCCTGCCGACCAACGCCGCCAAGGCTCGCTCGGCGGCAGTCGAGATCGCGACCGCGAACGGCTACACGCAGGGCGGGAACGTGGTCGTGACCGTCAACATCCCGCCCACGTCCGGCCCGCGGACCGGCCAGGCGGGCGCCATCGAGGTGCGCATCGAGGACAACCGCCCGTCGATCTTCGGCGGGATCATCGGCGTCGCCGGCTGGGACATCGGCGCCCGTTCGGTCGCCGTGAACCAGGACGGCGTGGGAGGGTCGTTCGCGATGCTCGCGCTCGAGCCGACGGGGTGCGACGCGCTGCTCGTCTCGGGCAACGGCACGGTGACCGCGAACGGGAACATCCAGGTGAACTCGACCTGCTCCACGGGAGCGCTGCGACGCCAGGGCGGCGGCGACATCACCGTCACCGCCTCCGACGCGGCCTGCAACGTGGCCGGCGACATCACCGACGGCGGCGGCCGCGGGACGATCGCGTGCACCCAGAACGAAGGGGCGCCCGTCATCCCCGACCCCCTGGCCGGGCTGGCTGCCCCGCCAAAGCCCGGATACCCGGCCGACATCGTCCGGGTCACCGGGACCAAGGCCATCCCGGCGGGCTGTCCCGGCGCGGTGGCACCAGCCCTGGAGTCCACAGAGCTGGCGCCGCTGACGTGCCAGTTTCCCAGCTCGTACGCCGGGACGACCTGGCGCCTGTACCCGGGCTACTACCCGGGCGGCTTCGCCCTGCAAGGCGGGGCCTTCTACTTCGAGCCCGGCATCTACTGGATCGGCGGCGGCGGGATCCAGATCAACGGCAGCGGCACGGTGTCGATCAGCGTCGCGACCGGTGGGTCCACGCTGGACAGTGGGATCCTGTTCTACAACACGGAAAACCCCGAGTACAGCGACGAGTGCGCGGCCGGCACCGCGACCGCGCCCGCGGTCATGTGCATCCAGCAGATCTTCCTCAACGGTGCGCAGGCCTCGGTCGACTTCTACCCGCTGGCCAACGGGTCGATCTACGACGGGCTGATCATCTTCCAGGACCGGAACCTGGACATCCCGGGCGACGACCTCGTGCTCAACGGCAGCACCAGCGTCCTCCAGGTCCGCGGCACGATCTACCTGCCGTCGGGCGACGTGCGCGTGAACGGCTCGGGCGGCACCACGACCACCGACCAGGTCATCGCCAAGACGTTCACCGTCAACGGCTCGCCGGGCTCCAGCGTCAACGTCCTGTTCGACGAGCGCTTCGTGTTCAAGTTCACCCAGGCGGGCCTCGTCGAGTAGCGATCCGGGGACGCCCAGCAGGGAACACCCGACCCACGGTCCAGGGTCGCGCGCCTTAAGGGAGTACGCCTTCCTCTCCCGTACCGGGACCGAAGGACTACGCGTGCACGCACCATTTCAAGCCGCGGCGAAAGGTCTCGCGAAGAGGCTGAGCACGTTCAGAACCCGCACTCCTGGTTCGTCCCGTGGCTCACCTCGTCGACCCCTCGCCGCGCCGCCCCGGCCTCCTTGGTCGCGTGCGCCGCCACCTGGCCGGCCGCTCGCGCGGGCAGAGCCTCGTGGAGTTCGCGCTCCTGCTGCCCGTGTTCATGCTGTTCTTCGCGACGACGCTCGACCTCGGTCGCCTCGCCGCCGCGCAGCTCTCGGTCGCCAACGCCGCCAAGGAAGGCGCGTTCCAGGCGACCCAGACGCCGACCGACTTCAGCTCCTCGAACCCGTGCAATGCCGCGGCCGCCACCAACAAGAACCTGATCCTGTGCCGCATCCAGCTCGAGCTGCGCGGCAGCGGGATCACGGTCAGCCCGTCCGATATCGCGGTCTCCTGCAGCCAGTCGGGCTGCCCCAAGACCATGGGCAGCCGGGTCACGGTCACGCTGACCGGCCGCTTCCAGCTGCTCACCCCGATCCTCGCGCCGTTCTTCGGCGGCACGAACGTGGCGTTCACGCGGTCCTCGACCGCGCAGATGGAGGCGCTGCCCGCGCCAGAGACGCTCCCGCCGATCACCACGACAACGTCGACAACGTCGACCACGACGACGACCTCGACCACGACGACCTCGACCACGACGTCGACGACGACCACCACGACGACAACCGACACCGTCTCCTGCGTCATGCCGAGTGCGGGCTTCACCTACACGGTGTCGCCCGACAGCAAGGTGGCCCCCCTCACGCTCACCGTGGTCGACACCACGACCTCGCCCGCCTGTGCGATCACCAGCTGGTTCTGGAACTGGGGTGACGGCTCGACCTCGATGCTGCAGAACCCCGGCAGCCACCTCTACCTCGTCAAGGGCACCTACAAGGTCACCCTCACCGTCGCGAACGCGGCCGGCACCGACACCACCGGCGCAGTCCACGTGGTGGTCAAGTGAGCGCGCAGCGACGCCGCGACCGCGGCCAGGCCCTGGTCGAGTTCTCCCTGGTCCTGATCCCCTTCCTGTGGATCCTCATGGGGATCGTGGACCTCGGGCGCGGGATCTACACCTACAACGCGGTCGGCCAGGCGGCCCGCGAGCTCGGCCGGGCGACGAGCGTCCACACCTGTGACACCTCCAGCCCGACGTGCACCCTGGGCACCTCGCCGGAGACGGCGAAGGTGCTGGGCACGCAGCAGAAGCTGGTTCCCGGCCTGGGCGGCGCCGGCTCATCCGTCAGCTATGCCTGCACGACGGTGACCGACGTGGCGCTGTCCAACGTCGACTGCCCGTCCGGCGCGTACGTGCGCGTCACGGTCACGGTGCCGTTCTCCGCGGTCACGCCGTTCCTGGGCGGGTTCCTGCCCGGGTCGCTGTCGTCCGCCACCCACATCCAGGTCCCGTGAAGGAGCACGCCATGGGCACCAAGCACGGCGGCCGCGAGGACGGGCAGATGCTGGTGATCTTCGCGATCTGCCTGGTCGCGATCATCGCCATGACGGGGCTCGTCATCGACGGCGGCATGACCTTCGTCCAGCGGCGCGAGCAGCAGAACGTCGCCGACGCGGCGGCGCTCGCCGGCGCCTACGCCTACGTCAACTCGAACAACGCGGGCGACGCCGGGCCCGCAGCCCAGGCGGCCGCGGCCGCCAACGGGTACACCAGCGGCGCGGACGGCGTCACGGTGACCGTCACGACCAATGTGTCCGCCGGCGCGATCAACGTCACGGCGACGGTCACCAAGCCCCATCGCAACTACTTCAGCGGGATCATGGGCTTCGTGTCCTGGCCGGTCACGACGACGGCGACGGCACAGGGCGGGATGCCCAACGGCGCCCTCGGGGCGATGCCCGTGCTGTTCAACAAGAAGGCGTTCCCGCACGCGGTCGGCAAGGACGCGGAGATGTCGTTCGACGAGCCCGGCGTCGGGTCGGAGGACGTGCCGCAGAAGGCCGGCCAGTTCAACTGGACCGTCTACTGCACGGCCACCGGCAACCCGTGCAACGCCAACTCGAACGAGGTCGACAACCTCATCAACAACAAGGGTCACTCCACCCTGGTCACCCTCAACGACGACATCGGACCCATCAACGCGGGCGCCCACGCGACGCTGTTCAGCGACCTCGCCGCGTTCGTGGGCCAGGAGTTCCCGGTCGCGGTCGTGGACGATGAGGGCAACCTCGACGGCTGGGCGATGTTCCACCTGACCGGCTCCGTCGGCGGCAGCACCAAGCAGATCCGCGGGTACTTCGTGTCACCGGTCAACCACGCCAACCTCAAGATCGTCCAGGGCGGCGGCACCGGGCAGAACTTCGGCGACGTGCCGGTCCGGCTCACCAACTAGCGAGGCCCAGCGTCTCGTCCAGCGTCACCCGGCGGCCGGCGTGGGCACGTGCCGGCCGCCGGGTCGACGTGTCCGGGCGGTCAGCGGATGCCGGTGTCGTACGCCACGTCGAGCGGCGTGAGCTGGGTTCCGGCCACCGTGAACGGCATCGGCGCCGGCGTCCCCATCAGCCCCTCGACGGGAGCCGCCTCGAGCACGTAGTCGCCCACCGGGAGCGCCATCCGGTACAGCCCGCTCATGTCCGTCGAGAACCTGGCCACCACGGTGTCGCCCGCGCGGACGCTGAGCGTCGCCCCGGCCACCGGGCGCGGTGCGCACGTCGGGTCGCCCGGCGTCTCGACCGGGCAGACGGGGCCCGCGGTGACCCGACCGCCGACGCCCGGCCCGCCGGCGCCCGCGACCCGTGCCGCGACCTGGTCGTCCGGCAGCGGTGACCCCGTCTCCCCCTGGAAGTTGACGGTGCCGTCGCGCTCCACGGCGTACGTCCACGTGTGGCTGTCGATGCAGCCGGCCTGGCAGTCGCCCCATCCAAGCGTGTAGACGACGGTCCACGCGGACGGCGGCGTCGCCGTGTCGTACGGGGTCGCGGTCCACCACGCGGAGGCGCCGATGACGTTCGGGTCCTGGGGCCCGATCCCGTCGAACAGCGGGCTGCGTGCGGCGACCGCGGCCGCCGCCGCCTCGGGCGTCGTGATGTCGGGGCTCGCGCTCGCGGCCGGCGAGCCGGCGCCGCCGCCACAGGCCGCGGCGGACGCGGCAACGACGAACACGACGAACAGCGCGAGGAACGGACCGGCGGGTGTCTGGCGATGCATGGCGCGCTGACGCGGGCGCACGACGGGCGGTTCCACGGGAGCCTAGAGGGAAAGCGGGCTCGCGGCCCTGCCTGGTGGCGCCTGTCGGCCGGTGTGCCCTCGCTCCGGTGCCTCGAGGGTCTGCCGGATCGGGTGTTCGGCCTGTCGGTGCCGGGCCTCGGTCTGCTCGTGCCGTCGAGCCGCGAGCCTCGCGTGGCCCTACCATCGCAGCACGCGCCCCGGTGCCGCAGGGTCCAACGTCCCGAAACGACAGGACGTCCCGGGCAGCGGGCGGGCGCAGGGAGCACATGCGCACGACACCGATGGTCCCGTCGGGCTCGGGCGTCGCCGCGGGGCTCGCCCAGCTGCGGGGCTACACGCCCGCGTGGTTCCGCGCGGACCTCCTCGCCGGCATCACGGTCACGGCATATCTCGTGCCCCAGTGCCTCGCGTATGCGGACCTCGCCGGCGTGCCGCCGGCGACCGGCCTGTGGGTGGCGGTCGTGGCGATGGTCGTGTACGCGCTGCTGGGGACGTCCCGCCAGCTGTCGGTCGGGCCGGAGTCGGCGACCGCCATCATGGTCGCGGCGGCGGTGACGCCGATCGCGGCAGGTGACCCCGACCGCTACCTCGCCCTCGCGGCCGGGCTCGCCCTCCTGGTCGGCCTGGTGTGCGTCGCCGCCTTCGTGCTCCGGCTGGGGTTCGTCGCGGACCTGCTCTCCTACCCCGTCCTCATCGGCTACATGGCCGGCGTGGCGCTGATCATGATCGTCTCCCAGCTGGGCACGATCACGGGCATCCACATCGAGGCGGAGGGCTCGATCGGCAAGGTGGTGGAGCTCGCCGGGCGCCTGGACGAGGTCGAGCCCGTGACGCTCGCCATCGGCGCCTCCGTGACCGTCTTCCTGCTGGTGCTGCGGCGGCTCGCACCCCTCGCGCCGGGGACGCTCATCGCGGTCATCGGCGCCGCCGCGGTCGTGGCGATCTTCGGGCTCGAGGCGCAGGGCGTGGCGGTCGTCGGTCCCGTCCCGAGCCAGCTGCCGACGCCGGGCCTGCCCGCGCTCGGGCTCTCGGATGTCACGGCGCTCGTCGGGTCCGCGGCCGCGATCGCGTTCGTCGGCTACACGGACGTGGCCCTCACCGGCCGGGCGTTCGCGGCACGGACGGGGGAGACGATCGACGCCAACCGCGAGTTCCTGGCGCTCGGGGTGGCGAACCTCGCGTCCGGGCTCACGGGCGGGTTCGCGCTCTCCGCGTCCGGCTCGCGGACGGCGATCATCGACGCGATGCGGGCCCGCAGCCAGGTCACCGGGCTCGTCGCGGCGGCATCGGTCATCGTCGTCGTGCTGCTCGTGCCCGGCCTCATCGCCCTGATCCCGCGTGCGGCGCTTGCCGGCATCGTGATCTACGCCGCGCTGCGGCTCATCGACGTCAAGGGCCTGCGCCGGCTCGCGGGCTTCCGGACCACCGAGTTCGGGCTCGCCATGGCCGCCGTCGTGGGCGTGCTCGTGTTCGACGTCCTGGCCGGGATCCTCGTCGCCGTGGGGCTGTCCGTCGCCGAGCTGTTCATGCGCGTCGCCCGGCCGCCCGCCTCCGTGCTGGGCCGCGTGCCGGGGCTCGCGGGGCTGCACGACATCGAGGACTACCCGGATGCCGAGACGATCCCCGGGCTCGTCGTCTTCCGCTACGACGCCCCGCTGTGCTTCGCCAACGCCCAGGACTTCCGGGGGCACGCGCTGCGCGCCGTGGAGGAGCAGCGGGAGCCTGTGGACTGGTTCCTGCTCAATGCCGAGGCGATCGTGGAGCTGGACGTCACCGCGGCCGACGCCCTGCGCCAGCTCGTGGGCGACCTCGAGGAGCGGCACGTGCTGTTCGCCATGGCGCGTGTGAAGCAGGACCTGCGGCGGTACCTCGAGAAAGCGCGCCTGTTCGACGTCATCGACGACGAGCGGATCTTCCCGACGCTGCCCGTCGCCGTGGAGGCGTTCGAGGCGTGGCGGGAGCACCGCTAGGGCGGAGAGCCGCCTACTCCGGCCCCAGGTCGTAGCCCATCGCGCGCGGCACGCGGACGAGCCAGCGCAGGGGCGGCGGGACGTAGCCGCCCAGGTCGTCGCGCTGCTCGGCCGCGACGATCGCCTCGCGGATCACGCGTGCGCCGAGGAACCGGAACGGCTCGGGCGGGAACCGCCGGGGCCGGTGGCCCACCATCGGCAGCCGGGCCTCCGGGGCATCGTGGTCGCCGCGCGCGAGCGCGGCGAGGATCCGGCCGCCGAGCCACGAGGGGCCCACGCCGGTCCCGCTGTAGCCGTGGCCGAACAGCACGCGGCCGTCGGTCCCGTCCATCGCCCCGAACGAGGGCAGGTGGTTGGACGAGATGTCGATGGGCCCGCCCCAGGCGTCCACGAGCGCGACGTCGTCGAGCATCGGGAAGATCCGTCGGAACCCGCGCGCGGCGAGGGCCGTCGAGCCGCGATCGTGCTCGACCCAGTGACCCAGGCGCCCGCCGTACCCCGCCCGGCCACCGCCCCCGCCGAAGGCGATCCGGCCGTCGGCGGTCGTCCGGAAGTAGTGGTTCGTGAAGCGGCAGTCGGTGATCGCCTCGCCGCCGGTCCAGCCGAGGCCCGCCAGCCGGTCCGGGATCGGCTCCGTCAGGACCATGTACGAGGACCAGGTGATCATCCGGTGCCCGAAGCCGCCGCGCTTCCAGCCGGCCGCCCACGCGTTCACGGCCAGGACCGCGCGGCCCGCGCGGATGGACGGGCCGACGTCGGTCGTGGCGCGGACGCCGGCCCCGTCGGCGCGCAGCCCCGTGACGCCCGTGCCCTCGTGGATGGTCACGCCGCGCTCCAGCAGCACGCGTCGGAGGCCGCGGGCCAGCCGGGCGGGCTGGACCGACGCGTCCGACGGCACGAGCATCCCGCCGCGCAGCTGGGGCGTGGCGCAGCGCGCCTGGACATCGGACCGGGTGAGCTCGACGTACCGGTCCGCGACCCCCAGCTCCCGGGCGAGCGCCAGGATCCCCGCCCAGGCGTCGTCCTGGGCGGGCGACGAGCTCACCACGAGGGTGCCGCCCGGCGTGAACCACGGATCCACGCCGTGGCGCGCGGCCCACTCGCCGATCCTCGCCGGCGCCCCGTCGAGCGCCATCGCCGCGGCCAGACCCGCGTCCGGTCCGTAGTTCGCGACGAGGGCGGGCAGGTAGTCCCACCAGCCGGTGAGGAACCCGCCGTTCCGGCCGCTCGCGCCGCCACCCACGATGTCGCGCTCGAGGATCGTGACGCGCAGGCCAGGGTCACGCTCGAGGAGCCACCACGCCGTCCACAGGCCGGTGAACCCGCCGCCCACGATGACGACGTCCGCGGTCCCGTCACGGACCGGCGGCGGGCACGGCGTCCCCGGGTCGTCGGCGAGCGCCTCGCGGAGCCACCAGCCACGGCGCGCACCCGGGTCGAGGCCCGCGAGGTCGCGCTCCACGAGCCGGCGGAGGCGGGCTGCGCCTGCCATCGGTGGTCAGCCGGCCGATCGGGAGGCGCTGCGGATCGACGATTCCAGGTCGTCGAGCTTGAGGCGGATCACGGTGGCTCGCTCCTCCTGTTCGATGAGCAGCTGCCGCAGCTCGGCCACCTGGCCCTCCGGCCCCTTGAGCCGCGCCTTGATCCGGGCGGCACGCGACGACCTCGGCGCGAGGAACTGGTTGGCGATGAACCCGGTGAGGACGGAGAACAGGCCGATGCCCGCGAACAGCAGCAGCGTCCCGACGATGCGGCCGTCCGCCGAGACCGGATAGCGATCGCCGTACCCCACGGTCGTGATGGTCACGAGACCCCACCACACGGCGTCACCGCCGGTGCGGATGTTCGCGTCGGGCTGACCCTGCTCGACGTAGTAGACGGCCATGCCGGCGAACTCGATCACGACCAGGACGAGGAAGATCGTCGCGAAGAACGTCGACGCGGCACGGCCCGCGTAGAGCTCCTGGGCGATGATGTCGCGGTCCAGCCGGCGCAGCAGCCGGCCCACCCGGATCACCCGGAACGCCCGGAAGATCCCGAGGGCCGGGACCGCCGCGAGGAGGTCGGCCCACCCCCAGCCGCGAACGAAGTACTGCGCCTTGGCCTTGGCGGTGAGCAGGCGATACAGGAAGTCGGCGATGAAGATCGGCGCGAGGAGCGAATCCACGCTGACCGCCACGTCCTCGATGGAGCCGTCGAAGAACGGGATGAGGATGATCGCCATGTTGGCGACGGAGAGCACCGAGACCAGCAGGATGAAGATCTCGTAGCTGAGCCCCTTGAGCTCGCGGAGCGCCTGCCTCGTGGCCTCGTCGTGGGCCGTTCCGACCTGGGCCATACCGATCGTCCTCCTGGCCGGGGCTCGTCGTGGCACGCCGGCCGTCACGGCCCGATTCTGCCAGTCGGGGACGACTGCCCGCCGGTCACGGCGACGCGGACGGACGGCTGCGTCCTCGCCAGCGCGAGGAGAACCGCGCCGCGCACCTTCGCGTCCTGGCCCAGGCTCCACGTCCGCAGCTGGAGGCGGGCCAGCGCGCCCGCGGCCGCGTGGCCGTCCAGCGCGGCCCGGAACGGATCGATGACGTGTGGCCCCGCACCGACGAGCCCGCCCGCGAGCACGAGGACGTCTGGGTTGACGATGTTGACAAGCCACGAGGCCGCGATCCCCAGCGTCCGGCCCGCCTCCCCGAGCAACGCCTGGCCGAGCGTGTCGCCCGCCTCGGCGGCGGCGTACACGTCCAGCGAGGTCACGCCGTCGCCCAGCGCCGCCATGCGGGTCGGCGAGCCGGTGCGGACGGCGTCCCGTGCAGCCCGCGCGACGGACGACGCGGACGCGGCCGTCTCGACGCAGCCGTGGCGGCCGCACGAGCACCGGGCATCGAGGCCGGGGATGACCGCGTGTCCCAGCTCCCCGGCGAGCCCCGCCGCCCCGCGGAACAGGATCCCGTCGTGGAGGATGGCGGCGCCGACGCCCGTCCCCGCGTACACGAGGGCGACCGTCCGCGCGCCCCGCGCGGACCCCTCGGCGTGCTCGGCGACCGCGGTCGCCTGGACCGTGTTGTGGGCGTGGACCGGCACGCCGAGCGCCGCGCCCAGCAGCCCGACGACCGGCACGTCCCGCCAGCCGAGGTTCGGGGCGTGCACGCAGGTCCCCGTGTCGATGTCGACCTGCCCCGGGAGGCACACGGAGGCCGCGGCGAGACGGCGACGCGGGATGCCTGCCCGGACGACCACCTCGCGCGCGAGGGCCCCGACCTCGCGCAGCGCCTCCTCCGCCGGCAGGTGTGGCGTCGGGATCCGGCGGCGGGAGACCTCGCCGCCGGCCGCGTCGGCCAGGGCCACCGTGGTGTCGTGTACCCCGAGGTGGATCCCCAGCACGTAGGCGTGGCGCTCGTCGATGTCGAGGACGACCGGCGGGCGGCCCGGACCACCGGGACGGGGGCCGCCGCGGCGTGTGATCGGGCCCTCCCGGACGACGCCCTCGGCGACGAGCCCGGCCACGATGTCCGACACCGTGGGCTTGGCCATCCCGAGCGCCCGGGCGAGCCCGGCCCGCGACGTGGGACCGCCCCGCCTGATCGCGTCCAGGACCAGCGAGCGGTTGAGCGAACGGATGGTCCCCGGGGCCGCCGGTTCGTTCGGGTCCATGTCCATTCCCGCATGATACGGCGTCATGATTTGGATGGAATCGGCATTGGTCCTGCCGAATCACACGCTGTGGAAACGGGCGAGAATCTTCGCGGCCGAGCCCTAACGAACGGCCGGGCGGCTCGTTATCGGTGACAGGAG
>JAICUV010000083.1 GCA_025935655.1 Chloroflexota bacterium
CGACGGTCCCGTACCAGCCCGCGCCCACCGCGGCCAGCAGCGCGGCGCCGTACGCCGCGCCCTCGGTCGTGCTCACGGTGGCGATCTCCGCGCCGAGCACGTCCGCCAGGACCTGGCACCACAGCGGGCTCGCCGTGCCCCCACCCGACGCGAGGACGCGTGACGGCGCGGGCATCCCCGCCGCGACCATGAGGTCCAGGCCGTCACGGAGCCCGAACGCCACCCCCTCGATGACGGCGCGCGCGAGGTGCCGCCGGTCGTGGGCGAGCGTGAGGCCGACGAACGCCCCGCGCGCGAGCGGGTCCGGGTGCGGGCTCCGCTCGCCGGTGAGGTACGGCAGGAACAGGAGGCCGCCGCTCCCGGGCGGCGCGCCGGCCGCCCCGTCACGCCCGTCAACGAGCTCGTCGAACGGCGTCCCGGGCGCGACCGCGTCCCGGAACCAGCGGAGGCTCCCCGCGGCGGACAGCATCACCGACATCAGGTGCCACTTCCCGGGGACGGCATGACAGAACGCGTGGACGCGCCCCAGCGGCTCCACGATGGGCTCGTCGGTCATCGCGAACACGACGCCGGAGGTGCCCAGCGAGAGCGCGACGCGGCCTGGCACCACGGCCCCGACGCCCACGGCGTTCGCCGCCTGGTCGCCGCCACCCGCCATGACGGGCGTGCCGGCGCGCAGGCCGGTCGCGGCCGCGGCCTCGGCCGTGATCGCGCCGGTGACCGACGGCCCCTCGAAGGTCGGGGGCATCCAGGCGGGATCGATCCCCAGCGCCTCGAGCATCACCGGGGACCAGTCGCGCGCCGCGAGGTCGAACAGGATCGTGCCCGCGCCGTCGGCCTTGTCCATCGCGTGGACCCCGGTCAGCCGGAGCCGGACGAAGTCCTTGGGCAGGAGCACGTGGGCAACCCGCGCCCATGCCGCCGGCTCGTTGGCCCGGACCCAGGCGAGCTTGGGGGCGGTGAATCCGGTGAGGGCGTCGTTGCCCGTGATCGCGACCAGCCGCTCGGGGCCGACGGCCGCACGGATCGCGTCGCACTCCGCGGCCGTGCGCTGGTCATTCCACAGGATTGCCGGCCGGATGACCGCGTCCCCGGCGTCCAGGAGCACGGCGCCGTGCATCTGGCCGGTGAGCCCGACGCCCTCGATGGACGCCGGGTCGACCCCGGTCGTGGCGAGCACCTCGCGGATCGCGGCCACGGTGCCGGTCCACCATAGCGCCGGGTCCTGCTCGCTCCACAGCGGGTGCGGCTGCTCGAACCCGTAGCCGGACGCCGCGACGCCCAGCACCACGCCCCGCTCGTCGACGAGCAGGGCCTTGGTGGCGGTCGTGGAGACGTCGATGCCCAGGACGACGCCCACGGCTCAGCCCCCGGACGAGCGGTCGACGGCCCAGATGCGCTGGTTGACCAGGTTCTCGAGCCTCTCCTGGCCGCCCGACGCGCGGACGGGATCGATCTCGCCCGCGGCGACCTTGGCCTCCAGCGAGGCGAGCGTCTCCGTCCCGTCGAGGATCGCCGTGCCCAGGGGGCTCGACCAGCCGGCGTACCGGGCCTCGACCTCGCGGCTGAGCGTCCCCTTCTCCACCATGTCCGCCGCGACGAGCAACGCCCGGGCCAGCGTGTCGATCCCGCCGATGTGCGCGTGGAACAGGTCCGTGCGGTCGATGCTCTGGCGGCGCAGCTTCGCGTCGAAGTTGAAGCCGCCGGTCGTGAACCCGCCGCTGCGCACGATCTCGTACAGCGGCAGCGCCAGGTCCTCCACGGAGTTCGGGAACTGGTCGGTGTCCCAGCCGTTCTGCGGATCCCCGCGGTTGGCGTCGATGCTGCCGAACAGGCCGTTCGCGAGCGCGTACGCCACCTCGTGGTGGAAGCTGTGGCCGGCGAGCGTGGCGTGGTTCGCCTCGATGTTGGCCTGGAACTCGCCCTCGAGCCCGTTGCGCACGAGGAACGCGTGCACGGACTGGGTGTCGTAGTCGTACTGGTGCTTGGTGGGCTCCATCGGCTTGGGCTCGATGAGCAGGGCGCCCGTGAAGCCGATCCGGTGCTTGTGCTCGACGACCATGTGGAGGAACCGGGCCAGCTGCGCGCCCTCGCGCCGGAGGTCGGTGTTGAGCAGCGTGTCGTAGCCCTCGCGGCCGCCCCACAGGACGTAGTTCTGGCCGCCCAGGCGCTGCGTCACCTCGAGCATGTGCTTGACCTGGGCGGCGGCGAACGCGAACACCTCGGGATCGGGGTTCGTGGACGCGCCGGCCTGGTAGCGCGGGTGCGTGAACAGGTTGGCCGTGCCCCACAGGAGCGTGACGCCGGTGCGCTCCTGGTACCCGAGCGCGTCGTCGGTCAGCGCGTCGAGGTTGGCCCGGAACTCGGTGAAGCTGTCGCCCTGCGGGGCGACGTCGGCGTCGTGGAAGCAGTAGTACGGGACGCCCAGCTTCTCGAGGAACTCGAACGCGACGGCCATCTTCTGCCGGGCGGCGTCCATCGGGTCCAGGCCGGGCGCGAGCCACGGCCGGTCCAGCGTCCCGGTGCCGAACATGTCGGTTCCCGGCCACGCGAACGAGTGCCACAGGCAGACGCCGATGCGGAGGTGCTCCTCCATCCGTCGGCCGAGGACCATGCGGTCCGGCTGGTAGACCTTGAACGCGAGCGGATCATCGGAATCGAGGCCGCCGAACGGGATCGGTCCCGGCACCTCGCTGAAGAACGCGTCGCCCATCTCGTGGACCTCCTTCGACCCCGCCACCGGGTCCGTCGCTCCGCCGCCGCGGTCACCCCCTAGTTTGTGACACCGTAGCACAAACCATGCGCCGCGCGACCGGCAATCGGGTCACGGCACCGCCAGGAACGCGACCCGCACGTGCTTCCCGGGCGGGACGTCATCGAGCAGGACCCGGCCGCCGTCGACCCGGGCGACGCCGGGCCTCGTGCGGCCGTCCACGTCGAGCCGGACGGCGTAGGTGCCGTCGGGCGGCAGGGCCACGGGGAGCTGGAACGCCACCGCGCTCCCCTCCTCCGCCGTGTCGGCGATGCCGGACACGACGTGAGGCCGCCCGAGCAGCCGCGTGGCGGACGCCAGGTCGCCGGCGGCGAGCGCCGCCCGGACCTCGGAGCTGCGGACCGGATGCCCGTCCAGCTCGAACGGTGGCACGACGACGACCTCGAACCCGCGCTCCCTCCCGAGCGCGGCGAGGGTCTCCGGCGTCCCGGCCCGCTGGTAGCCGAACGCGGCGTCGGGGGTCATGAGGAAGCCGGCGATCGGCGCTCGTGCCGCGATCTGGGCGACGAAGTCGTCGTACGTCGTCTCGCGCAGGCGCTGGTCGAAGTGGACGACCACCGTCACCTCGACGCCCGCCGCCTCGAGCAGCGCCAGCCGCTCGGCGGGATCGCACAGGAGCGGCGGCGCTGACCCGGTGATGACCTCGTCGGGATGATGGTCGAAGGTGATGACCATCGGGCGTGCGCCGCGCTGCTTCGCCTCGCGCACGAGGTGCTCGAGGAGATAGGCGTGGCCGAGGTGGAGGCCGTCGAAGACGCCGACGACGACGAACACGGGCCGGTCGGTCCGCTCGAGCCGATCGAGGCCGCGCGCCGTCTCCACGTCAGTCCTCCTCGGCACCAGCGGCGGTCCGCGTGGACACCGGGCGGCCATCGATCGCCGGGCGGTCGACCAGCACCTTGTGCGGATGGAGCAGGCCGCCGACGGCCTTGCAGACCGCCGCCACGCGCCCGTCGGGTCCCACCGCGAGCACGAGGTCCGCGTCCCGGACCTCCAGCGGCGTCTTGGGCCCGGTCGGCAGCCCCTCGCCCAGCCGGCGGATCTCGTCCCAGGTGATCGCGGCGTGCGGCAGGTCCTCGAGCCCCGCGTCGACCGGGCGGAGCAGCGACGCGAACCCCTCCTGGCCGCCCATCGCGCCGTCGCGGAGCGCCTCGAACCCGATGGCGTCGTCGAGCGTGAAGCCACCGGACGCGGTCCGCACGAGCGCCCCCAGGTAGGCGCCGCTGCCGAGGCTCGCGCCCAGGTCGCGCGCCAGCGCGCGGACGTAGGTCCCGGCGGAGCAGGCGACGTCGCTGACGGCGACGGGTCTGGCGGGATCGCTGTCGTCCCACTCGAGGAGCGTGAAGTCGTGGATCACCACGTCCCGGGGCGCGAGCTCCACCGGCTGGCCGGCGCGGGCCATCTGGTACGCCCGGCGGCCCTCGATCTGGACGGCGCTGTAGTCGGGTGGGACCTGTCGGATCGGGCCGGTGAAGGCGCGCATCCCCGCCTCGACGGCGTCGCGCGTCACCGCGGGCCCGTCGACGGGCGTCCGCTGCCCGTCGATGTCGTCGGTCGTGGACGACTCGCCGAAGCAGATCGTCGCGCGATAGCGCTTGCTGGCGCCGAGGTGGTACTCCACGAGCCGCGTCGCGCGCCCCAGGAACACGGGCAGCACCCCCGCCGCGAACGGGTCCAGCGTCCCGCCGTGCCCGACCCGCCGGGTCTGGGACAGCCGCCGGACGAGGCCCACGACGTCGTGCGAGGTCGGGCCCGAGGGCTTCGCCACCACGAGGACGCCGTCCAGGCCCCCGCTCCGATCGCCGCGCCTCACCGCTCGACCTCCGCCGCCAGGCGCTCCGCGACCTCGCGCACGCGGTCCACGGCCTCGGGCAGCGGCAGCGGCACCGATGCGCCGGCCGCGCGCGCGTGCCCGCCGCCCCCGAACTCGCCGGTGAGCACCGTCGCGTCAACGCCGCCGGGCTTCGTCCTGACCGACAGGCGCGTGGTGCCGTCCTCCTGCTCCTTGAGCACCATCGAGACCTCCGCCACGTCGGACTGGGCCAGGAGGTCGATGATCCCCTCGGAGTGGGCCGCGAGCGCGCCCGTCGCGGCCAGGTCCTCGAGCCGGATCGTGGACCAGATCACCCGCCGGTCGGGCGACGTCGCCAGGCGGTCCAGGACGCGGCCGAACAGCCGCAGCTGCGCGTCGGGCTTGGTCCGGTACAGGCGGCGCGAGATGTCCGACAGCGGGGCGCCTGCGGCGACGAGCGCCGCGGAGACCGCGAGCGTCCGCGGCGTCGCGTTGGGGTGCGCGAAGGTCGCGGTGTCCATGACGATGCCGGCCATCAGCGCCGCGGCGAGCGTCCCGTCGCCGGCGTCGAGCGAGACACCCAGCCGGGCGGCGAGCAGCGCGACCATCTCGCACGTGGCGGCGGACCCGGGCTCGATCCAGTCGGTGTCACCGCCGTCGCTGTTGGACGCGTGGTGGTCGATGATCACGCGCGGCAGGTTCGCGAACAGGTCCCGGTGGCGCTGGGCCACGGCCCCCACGCGGTCCGCGGACCCGCAGTCGCACAGGACCAGCAGGTCGTAGGCCTCCGCGGGGTCGGGGTCGGTCCGGAACCGCTCGACGCCGGCGAGGAAGGCGTACAGCGGCGGGACGGGGTCGGTGCACACGGCGGTCGCGCGGGCGCCGCACGCCTCGAGGACCATGCACACCCCGATGGCGGCGCCCAGGGTGTCCGCGTCCGGGTGCTCGTGGCTCACCACGAGCGCGTTGCGAGCCCCGGTGAGGCGCGCGAGGACAGGCGCCGGGACGGCGTCGCGCGCGAGCTCGGAGAGGCCGGCGGCCCCGGCGGTCACGGTCACTTGTGCTTCTTCGGCTGGCGCTGGGGCGTGCGGGGGTGGGCACCCCGGCCGGCACGCGGGCCGCCCGGGCCTCGCCGCGATGTCGGACGTCGGCCCGCGGGCGCCGGCGAGGACGGGATGGGCGGCAGGTCGGCGGCCGCGGCGGCCTCTCCCAGCCCGGCCATCGGATCCTCGGCGTCACCCTCGTGGTGGACCCGCGCGACGGGCTTCGGCAGCGACTCCTGGTACGGCTCGATCGTGTCCGGGTCCTTGCCCTCGTCCAGCTCCTGGAGCAGGTGGAGGACGCGCGTCCCGCGCTCCATCGAGTCATCGAGGTGGACGTGGAGGTCCGGGATGCGCTTGATCCGCAGCGTGCGGCCCAGCTCGTGGCGGATGAACCCCATCGAGTGCTGGAGCGCGCGCAGCGTCTCCTTCTGGTCGGCCTTGCCGCCGATGACGCTGACCCACACCTTCGCGTGGCGGAGGTCCGGGGCCGTCTCGACGTCCGTGATCGTGACGAACCCGATGCGGGGGTCGGCGATCTCCTTCGCGAGGAGGACGCCGATCTCCTGGCGCAGGAGCTCGTCGACGCGATCGGTACGCTGGCTCATCGTTGGTGCTCCGTCCCGGGACGGCGGGGAGGCCGGCTCATGCCGGTCCCCGCCCGGGCGGTCCTAGCCGGCGATCCGGCTGCGGGCCTGCTGGGTGTAGCACTCGATGATGTCGCCCTCTTCCAGGTCGTTGTACCCCGAGAGGCCGATGCCGCACTCGAAGTTCGCGGCGACCTCGCGGACGTCGTCGCGGAACCGGCGCAGCGAGTCGATCTTGTCCGTGGCAACGACCTTGCCGCCGCGCCACACGCGCGCACTCCCTGTCCGGACGATCCGGCCGTCGGTGACATAGCACCCGGCGATGACGGTGGTCTTGCCGACCTTGAAGATCTGCCGGACCTCGGCGCGACCCTCGATCACCTCCACCATCTCCGGCTCGAGCATGCCCTTGAGGGCCGCGTCGATGTCGTCCGTGAGCTTGTAGATGATGTCGTAGAGCCGAACGTCGACGCCCTCGGCCTCGGCACCGCGGCGGGCGGTGTCGGTGATCCCGGTGTTGAACCCGATGACGATCGCGTTCGACGCCGTGGCCAGCATGATGTCGTTGTCCGTGATGTCGCCGGCGGCCTCGAGGAGGACGTTGATCTTCGTCTCGTCCGACGAGAGCTGGCCGAGGGCGCGCGTGATGGCGCCCAGCGACCCGGAGACGTCGGTCTTGAGGATGATCCGCAGCTCCTTGGCCTGGCCGGCCTGCATCTGGCTGTACAGGTCCTCGAGCGTCGCACGACCCGCGCCGGCGCCCTCGCGGGCCGCCTGCTCGTTCTTGCGCGCCTCGACCTGGGCCCGGGCGATCTTCTCGTCCGAGACGACGCGGAGCACGTCGCCGGCCTCGGGCACGTCCGAGAGGCCGAGCACCACGACCGCGGAGGCGGGACCCGCCTCCTTGATCCGCTTGCCGACCGCGCTCTCGAGCGCCTTGACCTTGCCGAACGTGTTGCCCACGACGACGACGTCGCCGACCTTGAGCGTGCCGGTCTGGACGATGGTCGTCGCGACCGGGCCGCGGCCCTTGTCCAGCTGCGCCTCGATGATCGTGCCGACGGCGGCGCGCTTCGGGTTCGCCTTCAGCTCCTGGAGGTCCGCCACGAGGAGGATGATCTCGAGCAGCTCGTCGATCCCGACCCGCGTCTTGGCGGACACCGGCACCATCGGCACGTCGCCGCCGTAGTCCTCGACCACGACGCCGGCCTCGGCCAGCTCCGTTCGCACGCGGTCCGGGTTCGCCTCCGGCCGGTCGATCTTGTTCATCGCGATGACGATCGGCACCTTCGCGGCCTTCGCGTGGCTGATCGCCTCGAGCGTCTGGGGCATGACGCCGTCGTCCGCCGCCACGACGACCACGGCGATGTCCGTGACCCTCGCGCCGCGGGCGCGCATCGACGTGAACGCCTCGTGACCGGGCGTGTCGAGGAAGACGAGGCGCTTGCCGTCCTTCGTCGTGACCTCGGACGCACCGATGTGCTGGGTGATGCCGCCGCGCTCGCCGGCAGCGACCTGGGTCGTGCGGATCGCGTCGAGGAGGCTCGTCTTGCCGTGGTCGACGTGGCCCATCACGGTCACGATCGGGGCGCGCGGGACCAGGTCGGCCTCATCGTCCTCCTCGAACAGGACCTCCTTGGTCGCCTCGGCGGGCACGCCGCCCTCGCCGTCCTCGTCCTCGTCGCCGGCCGTGGCGGTCACCTCGGCCACCTCGTAGCCGAGCTCCTCGGCGACCAGCGACGCGGTGTCGCGGTCGATGAGCTGGTTGATCGTCGCGAAGATGCCGCTCTTGATCAGCTCGCGGATGATGTCCGCCGGGCTGACCGTGAGCAGCTCCGCGAGCTCCTTGACGGTGATCGTGCCGGGCAGCTCGATCGCGCCACGCTCGCTCGGGTCGACGACCTGGACCGCGCCCGGCGCGAAGCCGGCCCTGCGCGGGGGCTTGCGAGGTCCACGTCGGCCGCGGGTGCCGCTCCTACTCCTGGCCATCCGTTCCTCCTTCGTTCGTGTTCAGTGCCGGCGCGGGCGCGGGGTTCGCGGCGCCGGAAGGTGTCGTTTCGATCATGGGCCCGAGGCCCTGGGGTCCCGCGGCGAGCTGCGCCGCGAGGTCGTCCGGGACGGGCGCCCCGAGCGCGTGCTCCAGGGCATGGCGCTTGCCGGCCGCGGACCAGCAGTCCGCGTTCCGGCAGAGGTATGCGCCGCGACCCGCGACGCGTCCTGTTTCGTCGAGGACCATCCTACCGCCCGGCGTGCGTACCACACGCACGAGCTCCCGCTTGGGTCGGGCGGTCCGGCACGCGACGCAGCTGCGCGTCGGCACCGGTCGCGGCGATGCGGGCCGGGATCGACCGGCCGTCGCCGGGCCTACGACGACACCTCCTCGGATGCCTTCTTGCGGGTCTTCTTCACGGCGGCCACGGGCTCCGCGTCGTCGGTCGCGGTCGCCGTCTCGCTGATGCTCGCCTCGTCGGCGGATGCCTCGATCGTGGCCGCGGCCTTCCTGGCGCGCGGCTTCTTCACCGGCGGCGTCTCGGGATCGGCGGCCGCGGGCTCGGCTGCGGCCGCGGAGGCGGCGGCCTCGGGGGCAGTCTCGGGCTCGGTTGCGGCGGCGGGCTCGGCTGCACCTTCGGGCTCGGCCGCGGGGGCCGCTTCGGGGGCAGTCGCGGGCTCGGCGGCGGCGGCCTCGGGAGCGACGGCATCTGCGGCAGTGCCGGCGGCCTCGGCCTCGGCTGCCACACGGCTCGCCTCGGCGGCGGCGACGTCGCTCCGGATGTCGATCCGCCAGCCCGTGAGGCGGGCGGCGAGGCGGGCGTTCTGGCCCTCGCGGCCGATCGCGAGCGACAGCATCCGCTCCGGCACGGTGACGGCCGCGATCCGGTGCTCCTCGTCGATCACGACGCCAAGGACCTGGGCCGGCGACAGCGCGTTCGCGACGAACACGCTCGCGTCCTCGTTCCACGGGATGACGTCGATCTTCTCGCCGGCGAGCTCGGCCACGACGGCCTGCACGCGGGCGCCGCGCTGCCCGACCGTCGCGCCGACGGGATCGAGCCCTTCCTGGCGCGAGCCGACGGCCACCTTGGAGCGGCTGCCGGCCTCCCGGGCGATGGCCTTGATCTCGACGGTCCCGGCGTGGATCTCCGGCACCTCGAGCTCGAACAGGCGGCGCAGGAAGCCCTTGTGCGTCCGGCTCACGAGGATCTGGGGACCGCGCGCCGAGCGGCGGACCTCCAGCACGTACGCCTTGACCGGCTGGCCGATGCGGTAGTGCTCGAGCGGGCTCTGCTCGCTCGTCGCGAGGATCGCCTCCACGCCCTTGCCGACGTCGAGGATGATCGCGCGCGGCTCCACGCGGGAGACCGAGCCCGTGATGAGCTCGCCCTCGCGGCTCGCGAACTGGTCGAAGACCTGGTCGCGCTCGACCTCGCGGATGCGCTGCAGGATGATCTGCTTGGCGGTCTGGGCGCCGATCCGGCCGTACTTCTCGCCGTCGAGCAGCTCGAGCTCCAGCACGTCGCCGGCCTTGGCGTCGGGCTTGGTCTCGCGGGCCTCGTCGACGGTCACCTCGACCATCGGGTCCTCGATCTCGTCCACGACGTACTTGCCGCGGTAGACGTCGATCCGGCCGCTCTCCGGCTCGACGCGGACGAAGATGTCCTCCTCGCCGGCGACCCGGCGATAGGCGGCCTGGATGCCCTCCTCGAGGGCGCGGACGAGGGCCTCTCGCGAGACCTGCTTCTCGGCGTTGAGCTGGAGCAGCGCACCGACGAAGTCACGACTCATCATGTGCCTCCTGCTCTTCTGGCTCGATGGATGCGGGGTGTCGCCGACACAAAGAAACGTGGGTTGGTCACCCACGTTCCGAGGCGGCCCTGCGTTATTGGCCGGAAGTATACACCCGGGCAGGTGGACCCTCAATCGGGGCGGGGCCCTCCGGGGGCCGCGACGGACCGCCCGTCCACTCGCCGTGGCGCGGTCTGCAGGACCGTGAGATCGCCCGTGGCGGGCACGGGTTGGCGGCTTCGCGGTGCCATCCACCGCAGCGTCGCCCATCGCCGTCTCCGCCATGCGGCAGCGTGGCTCTCGAGCCCCCGGAATCGCCCCCGAGCTCAGCGGATAGGCGATGTCACGGTGCCAGGGACCACACCCCCCTCGGACACGTGCAGGCCGGGGATCGCTCGACTGCTCGTCAGGCTCCCGCGGCCACGACGCCCGCGCCGTAGCGCCGGTCGACGTACGTCTCGAGGAGGTCGATGAACTCGGCCACGATCGCGTCACCGCGGAGCGTCCGGTCGAGCCTGCCGTCGACGAACACGGGCGCCACGGGCGCCTCGAACGTGCCCGGCAGGCTGATGCCGATGTCCGCGTGCTTCGACTCGCCGGGGCCGTTGACCACGCAGCCCATGACGGCGACCTTCATGTCCTCGACGCCGGGGTGCGTCTCCGCCCACTCCGGCATCCGGCGCTTGAGGTGCTCCGTGATCTGGAGCGCCATCTCCTGGAAGAACGTCGACGTCGTGCGCCCGCAGCCCGGGCAGGCCGAGACCTGGGGCAGGAACGAGCGCAGGCCCATCGACTGGAGGACCTGCTGCGCGACCTCCACCTCGAGCTCGCGGCCGGCGCCCGGCTCGGGCGTGAGCGAGACGCGGATCGTGTCGCCGATGCCCTCGTTCAGGAGCAGCGACAGGCCGGCCGTCGATGCGACGATCCCCTTCATGCCCATCCCCGCCTCGGTGAGGCCCAGGTGGAGCGGGTAGTCGGCGCGCGGCGCGAGCCTCCGGTACGTGTCCACGAGGTCGCGGACCCCGGACACCTTCGCCGACAGGATGATCCGGTCGTGGCCGAGACCGGTCTCCTCCGCCAGCTCGGCGGACCGGATCGCGGACTCCACCATCGCGTCGATCATCACGTCGCGGGCGTCGCGGGGCACGGGCGCCTTCGCGTTCGCCTCCATCAGGTCGGTGAGCAGCTGCTGGTCCAGGCTGCCCCAGTTGACGCCGATCCGGACGGGCTTGCCGTGCTCGATGGCGGCGCGGACGATGGTCGTGAAGTTCTCGTCGTGGCGCTTCGTGCCCACGTTGCCGGGGTTGATCCGGTACTTGTCGAGCGCCGCCGCCATCGCCGGGTAGTCCAGGAGCAGCTTGTGCCCGTTGTAGTGGAAGTCGCCGATGATGGGCACGTCCACGCCCAGGCCGCGGACCTTGGCGACCATCTCCGGGACGGCGGCGGCCGCCTCATCGGTGTTGACCGTCACGCGGACCAGCTGTGAGCCGGCGTGCGCGAGGCGCGCGACCTGGATCGCGGTCGCGTCGGGATCCGCCGTGTCCGTGTTCGTCATCGACTGGACGACGATCGGGTGGGCCGACCCGACGAGGACCCCGCCCACGTCGACCGAGACCGTCGGCCGCCGGACGGGGCGGAGCTGGTCGGGCGAGGTCACTGGCCGCCCCCGACCTGGCGGGCGACGTCGAACACCGTGATCCAGATGAGGAACGTGAACAGGGCGACGAACCCCACCGCGTACGTGAGCTGCTCCGCACGCAGCGAGATCTTCTTCCCGTACACCGGGATCGCCTTGAGCAGGATCACGAGGATGCGGCCGCCGTCGAGCGGCGGGAAGGGCAGGACGTTGACCAGCGCGAGGTTCGCCGAGAGCAGGCCCGCCATGTACAGGACGTAGAGCGGGCCGAGGTTCCACAGGATGTCACCGAGGTCGAAGGCGATCCCGACCGGGCCCGATGCGGGAGGCGCCGTCGTCGGGCTGGTGACGATCGACCGGCCCAGGTCGCCGAGCCCGCCGATGATGAGCCCGAAGGCGTCGACGGTCCGTGAGGCGCCGAGCGCGACCGCCTCGGCCGGGGTGTAGGTCACGGTGCCGACCTGCTTGACGGTCTTCGAGGACACCCCGAGGGCGCCTGGCTGGGCCTCGGTCGGGACGCGCAGCGTGACCGTGACGTCCTCGGTGGTGCCATCGGCGTGGACGACGCCCAGCACCACGGTCTCGCCGGCGAGGGCGCGGATGTCGACCAGGGCGTTCGAGGCCTGGAGGTCGAACGCGGAGTACTGCTCGCCGTCGACGGTCGCGATCGTGTCGCCCGCCACGATGCCCGCGCTCTCCGCGGGCGAGCCGGGGACGACCTCGGTGATCGTGACCCCGATCGCCGGCTCGCCCCACATGGCGATGCCGGTGAAGATCGCGAACGCGAGCAGCAGGTTCATCGTGACGCCGGCGAGCAGGATGCCGACCTTCTTCCACAGGCGC
>JAICUV010000230.1 GCA_025935655.1 Chloroflexota bacterium
CCGCGCTCCATGTCGGCGTCGCTCGCGCCGATGGCGCGCAGGAGCAGCTGGAGCTCCTCCGCGTAGCGCCGGGCCTGCTCGGCCGTCCGGATGTCGGGCTCCGTGACGATCTCCATGAGTGGTGCGCCCGAGCGGTTGAAGTCCACGAGCGTCGTGCGTGCCCCGCCGCCGGCGACGGTGTCGCCGTGGAGCAGCTTCGCCGTGTCCTCCTCGAGGTGCGCGCGGGTGATGGGGACCGTGAACGGGCCGCCGCTCGTCTCGATCCGCAGCCGGCCGCGCGCCGCGAGCGGGATCGCGTACTGGCTGATCTGGTAGCCCTTGGGCAGGTCCGGGTAGAAGTAGTTCTTGCGCTCCCACTGGGTGCGCTCCGGGATCTCGGCCTCGATGGCGATGCCCGTGGCGATGACGAACTCCACCGCGCGCCGGTTGATCACCGGCAGCACGCCCGGGAGCGCGAGGCAGACCGGGCACACGAAGGTGTTGGGCGACGCGTCCGCGTACGCGTTGGAGCACGCGCAGAACATCTTGGACGCCGTCTTGAGCTGGCAGTGGATCTCGATGCCGATGACGGGCTCGTAGCGCTCGAGGACGTCCGACACGCGCGCGGCGGCGGCGCTCACGCGGCCATCGCCGCACCGACGGTCGCGAGGTAGAGGCCGTAGAGCGCGATGCTCAGCCAGGCGACGGCGATCACCACCCGACGCGCGACGATCCGCACCCGGGACCTGGCGTGGAGCGGCCGGCTGGCCTCGATCAGGGTGCGCGTCGGCTCCCCTTCGCGCAGCAGCGGCACCAGCGCGTCGCGCGCCGCGACGTAGCCGCGCCACGTCCCGTAGACGGTCGCGAACAGGCCGGAGAGGACGAGGACGGCGCTCACCATCGGCGCCAAGTTTCGCACACCCTCGGGCCCGCGGCGACGGGCTCCACGAGCCCGCCGTCCCCGTCTCCGAGCGGGGTCCGGCGCGCAACGTCCCGGCCACCATGACGCGACGGAGACTTGTGAGAGCGCTCTCTTGACATGCCGTGTTAGTGTCCGTTTCGAGCGTGAGAGCGCTCTCACAGGAGGGGTGCGTGGCCACAACCGACGGACACGAGAGAGGGCAGGGCGGCGCGACGCTCGAAGCGGTCGCGCGCGTCGCCGGCGTCTCGCGTGCCACGGTCTCGCGGGTGGTCAACGAGTCGCCCCGGGTGAGCCCCGACGTCCGCCTCGCGGTCGAGGCGGCGATCCGCCAGCTGGGCTACACGCCCAACCGTGCCGCCAGGGCGCTCGTGACGCGCCGCAGCGACTCGATCGCCGTCGTCATCACGGAGCCGACCGGTCGCCTGTTCTCCGACCCGTTCTTCCCGCGGCTCGTGCGCGGGGTCAGCGGCGCCCTTGCGGCGCGCGACCTCCAGCTCGTGCTGCTGATGCCGGAGCCCGCCGAGGAGGCGCGCACGATCCGCTACCTGACCGGCGGTCACGTCGACGGCGCGCTCCTGGTCAGCCTCCATGGCAACGACCCCATCCCCTCCGCGCTGGCCGACCGCGGCGTGCCGCTCGTGTTCGTCGGCCGCCCCCCGCATGCCAGCGAGGTCAGCTACGTCGACGTGGACAACCGCCAGGGCGGGCGCCGCGCGACGACGCACCTGCTCGAGGGCGGGGCGCGGCGCGTGGCCACGGTCGCGGGGCCGCCCGACATGGCCGCGGGCGTGGACCGGCTCGAGGGGTATCGAGACGCGATCCGCGCAGACGGCGGACAGCCCGAGGAGGCGCTCATCGCGCGCGGGGACTTCACGTACGAGGGCGGCGCCGCCGCCATGGAGCGCCTGCTCGAGACCGCGCCGGACCTGGACGCGGTCTTCGTCGCCTCGGACCTCATGGCCGCCGGGGCGATCGGGGTCCTGCTCGCGCGCGGCCGCCGCGTCCCGGAGGATGTCGCGCTCGTCGGGTACGACGACTCCCCCATCGCCGCCGCCACGCGCCCGCCGCTCACGAGCGTGCGCCAGCCCATCGAGGAGATGGGGCGCGAGGCGGTGCATCTCCTGCTCGACGCCATCGAGCGCGCCGGCCGTCCGCCGCGCCGCGTCGTCCTCGCCACCGAGCTGATGCTGCGCGCTTCGAGCGCGAGGAGGGACGCGTCCTGACCTCACCCGCGACGGCGGAGGGGCGCGCCTGACAAGCCCCGCCTAGAGGTCCCTATCGACGGAACGTCACGTCATCGGAGGAGGAGCTCTCAATGGTTCGTCACCGGTCAAGCCTCGCGCGGTTCGCAATCGTCGCGAGCACGATCGCGCTCGTCGCCGCGGCATGCGGCGGCAGCACGCCGTCGGCCAGCCCCAGCCAGGAGGCCGTCGCGTCGACGGCAGCCAGCGCCACGCCCGAGCCCACGCCGCTCGTCACCCCGGCGCCGCTCGTCCCCGACGAGCCCGGCCCCAACGGCGGCGTCGTCGTCCGCTGGTTCGTCGGCCTCGGCGCGGGCGGTCAGCCGCAGCAGATCGCGGCGCAGACCCAGTTCGTCAACGACTTCAACGCGGCCCAGAAGGACGTCTACATCTCGCTCGAGATCTACGACAACAAGGTCGCGGCCAACATCCTCAAGACGCAGGTCGCCGCCGGCAACGCGCCGGATATCATCGGGCCGGTCGGCGTCGAGGGCCTGAACCTGTTCATCGACCAGCTGGCCGACCTGCAGCCGCTGATCGACTCCACCGGGTACGACATGAGCAAGTACCCGGAGGCGATGCGCAACTTCTTCAAGATCGGCAAGGGCGGGACGACGATCGGCGTGCCGTTCGGGACCTACCCGTCCTTCCTCTGGTACAACAAGAAGCTGTTCGACGAGGCCAAGCTGGCCTACCCGCCGACCAAGGTCGGCGACCTGTACGACGGCAAGCCGTGGGACATGGCCGCCGTCCGCGACCTGGGCATGAAGCTCACCGTGGACAAGAACGGCAACGACGCCACCAGCGCGGACTTCGATCCCACCAACATCGTCCAGTGGGGCTTCGACTCCCAGTGGGCCGACAACGCCCCGATCGCGGAGACCGCCCTGTTCGGCCCCGGATCGTTCCTCGCCGCGGACGGCAAGACCGCCCAGATCCCGGACTCCACGCGGACCGGCATCCACTGGTTCAACGACGGCGTCTGGAAGGACCACTTCATCCCCAACCAGAACCAGGTCAACAGCGACCTGCTGGCCAAGGGCAACGAGTTCCAGTCGGGCAACCTCGCGATGGTCGAGATCCACACCTGGTACACGTGCTGCGTGAACCCGGCGGCCCCGGCCAAGCCGATCGTCGGTGACAACTTCGGCTGGGCCGTCGCCCCGTCGTACAACGGCGTCACCACGGCCAAGCTGCATGCCGACACGTTCAGCATGCTGAAGACCACGAAGCACCCCGACCAGGCATTCAAGGTCCTGAGCGCCCTCGCGGCCTCGGGCTCGCTGGCGACCATCTACGGCGCGATGCCGGCCGATCCGTCCCAGCAGCAGCCGTTCATCGACTCCGTCAACAAGGCCTATCCGACCGCCAAGCTCGACTGGTCCGTCCCGACGGCCATGCTGGGCTACCCGGACATCCCCAACCACCAGGCGTGGGTCCCGGACTACGCCAAGAGCAAGGCCGCCTGGCAGGCGTTCGGCGTCGGGTACCGCACCAACCAGAGTGCGGACATCGACAAGGACCTGGATGCCCTCCAGGCCACGCTCCAGGGAATCTTCGACGCGGCCCCGGACAAGAATCCGTAGCTGAGTCCTCCTCCAGCGACCTCCCGGGCAGGGTCCCGCCCGCCCGGGAGGTCGATCCCTCCCCTCACCTGGAGCCCCCTGCGATGAGCGCGACGATCGAGGAGCTGCCCACCGCGTCCCTCCCGGAACGACCGTTCGTGCTCCGACCCTCCGTCCGCGAGGCGCTGTGGGGCTTCGTGTTCGTCTCGCCCTGGCTGATCGGGCTCGTGCTGTTCATCGCCGGGCCCATGGTCGCGTCGCTGATCATGTCCCTGACCGACTTCAACCTGGTGCGGCCCGAGGCCACGAAGTTCGTGGGGCTCGCGAACTACGCCCGGCTGTTCTCCGACCCCACCATCGCCACGTCGCTGGGCTCGACGGTCAAGTTCGCGGTGATCGCGATCCCGCTCCTCATGGGCGCCAGCCTGTTCTTCGCGGTGCTGCTCAACGACCCGCGGCTCCGCGGCAAGAGCACCTTCCGGACGCTCGTGTACATGCCGATGATGATCCCGCTGGTGGCGTCGACGCTGGTGTGGATGGGCTTCCTCAACACCGAGACCGGCTGGCTGAACGCGATCCTCGGCTTCTTCGGCCTCCCCCAGCCCGACTGGATCAACAGCGAGGCCTGGATCTACCCGTCGCTGTCGCTCATCGGCCTGTGGGGCATCGGCAACTTCATGCTGATCAACATCGCCGGCCTGCAGAACGTGCCCACGGAGCTGTACGAGGCGGCGCGCATGGACGGCGCCGGCACCTGGACCTCGTTCCGGCGGATCACGATCCCGCTGATCTCGCCGGTCCTGTTCTACAACCTCGTG
Source organism: Chloroflexota bacterium (assembly GCA_025935655.1). Taxonomy (GTDB): domain Bacteria; phylum Chloroflexota; class Limnocylindria; order Limnocylindrales; family CSP1-4; genus CAIXZV01. The sequence goes on from JAICUV010000230.1 coordinate 4,526, forward strand.
ATCATCCTCATCGGCACGTTCCAGTACTTCACCCAGGCGTACACGATGACCAACGGCCGCGGCGACCCGAACAACGCGACGCTGTTCATCAACCTCGTGCTCTACCGCGAAGGGTTCGTGTTCAACCACATGGGCTATGCCGCGGCGATCGCGTGGATGCTGTTCGCGATCGTGTTCGTGCTGACGATCGGCCTGTTCGCCTTCGCCCGCAAGAAGGTCTACTACGCCGGCGGCGAGCGATGACGGCGGCGGCGCAGCCGCGTCGGTTCGGCGAGCGCGGGCCGGTCGCCCGCTCCTACCGCCGGTACCTCGGCGGCTCGCTCCTGTTCATGTTCACGCTGATCCTCCTCGGGGCATACCTGCTGCCGCTGCTGTACATGACGACCACGGCGTTCCAGCAGCCCGGCCAGTCCACGACGCCCGGCGCCCCGGTCTGGCCCGCGCTCCCGCAGACGGCCCAGTACCAGGGGCAGGACTACCCGGTCTACAGCGTCCCGATGCCCGATGGCACGACCCGCAGCCTGATCCTCGTGGAGCCCGGCCGGGAGTCCAGCGTGTTCATCGACCCGGCGGATCCCACGGCGACGCCGATCGAGTGGCAGGGCAGATGGCGGACCCTCGAGCAGGCCTGGACGTTCGCCCCCGAGACGGCGAACTTCACGACCGCCTGGTCACAGCTGAACTTCCCGAGGCTGCTGTTCAACACGGCGGCGATCGCGGTCCTGAGCACGATCGCGGCCGTCGTCTCCTCGGCGCTCGTCGCCTACGGCTTCGCCCGCTTCCGCTTCCCCGGCCGGAACATCCTGTTCATCGTCCTCATCGCCACGATCATCCTGCCGTTCCAGGTCACGCTCCTGCCCACGTACGTGATCTTCACCCGCCTCGGCTGGAGCGGGACCTGGCTGCCGCTCATCGTTCCGCACCTCTTCGCGAACGCCTACAACGTCTTCC
>JAICUV010000325.1 GCA_025935655.1 Chloroflexota bacterium
GAAGCAGCAGTACACCGACACGGGCCTGCTGCCGTACGTGGCGTTCGCGATCGCGCTGGTCGGCGCGGCGCTGATCGCGCTCGAGACCCACCGCGGCACGGGCGGCTGGGCGCGCATCGCCGCCATCCTCGTCGTGGGCGGGTCGGTCGCCGCGGCCCCGATCGTCCTCCTCGCCCCGATCCCGGCGCCCGGGTACGCCCTCGACGCCTCGGGCATCCCGGTCGGCACGCTGATGCCCGGGTCCGTCCGGCTGCTCACCCCGCTGTTCAACGTGACGGGCGGGTTCGCGCTCGTCCTCGGCGCGCTGTACAGCGTTGCCGCCGCCGTCCGCGCCCGCCGGTTCGACAGCCGCGTCCCCGCCACGATCCTCATCGCGCTGGGCGGCTTCATCCCGTCGATGACGAGCGGCCTCACGCGCTTCGGCGTCACCGAGACGTTCTATCTCGGCGAGCTCCTCGGCGTGCTGTTCCTGTTCGCGGGCTTCCTCGTGTCCATCGAGGTGTTCCGCGAGATCCGCGTCCCGTTCACGCACCGCGTCCTGTTCGACCGGCGCCAGGCCGCCTGACCACCGAACGCTCCGCCGGCGGCCGGTCCCTCAGCCGGCCGCCGGGCCTCCTCCCGCGATCCCCGGTCCCGGTCCCGGTGTCTCCGGATCGCTCGCCAAGTCGCGTGTGACCGGGATCCGGCCGCGGCCCGCACGATCGCGTCACCAAACCGCGGTTTCGGCACGCGGACGCGCACGGCCGATTGAGCGCCGAGTCGGTGGTGACTTGCGATCGGCGATCGCCGCCACGGCCCGGCGATCGCCTGCGGCCGGCCCGGACACGGAGACGCCCGGCTCGCGCCGGGCGTCCCCTGCTGCCAGGGTGAGAGGCTAGAACACGCGGTAGGCGACCTCCGCGGGGGCGAGCAGGAGCTCCTTGAGCTCTGCGTCCACCTTGAGCAGCGAGATATGGGCGCCGGCCATCTCGAGCGAGGTGCAGTATTCGCCGACATAGCTCCGGAACACCGAGATCCCCTTCTCGGCGAGGCGCTTGTGGGCGGCCCCGTAGAGCAGGTACAGCTCGCTGATCGGGGTGCCGCCGAGGCCGTTGACCATCAGCGCGACCTCGTCGCCCTTGGTGAACGGCAGGTCGGGGATGATCGCGTCGAGGAGCAGGTCGACGACCTCGTTCGCGGACATGATCTTCGTGCGCTGCCGACCGGGCTCGCCGTGGATCCCGATCCCGACCTCCATCTCGTCGTCGGCGATCTCGAACAGCGGCGTGCCCCGGACGGGCGGGGTGCACGAGGACAGCGCGACGCCCATCGTGCGCACGTTCGCGATGACCTTCTCGCCGACCCGGACGCACTCCTCGAGCGAGCCGCCCTTGTCCGCCATCGCGGCCGCGGCCTTGATCACGAAGAAGTTCCCGGCGACGCCACGCCGGCCCACGGTCCAGGTGGAGTCCTTGACCGCCACGTCGTCATTGACCAGCAGGTAGCCGATCTTCTGGCCCTCGGCCTCGCACAGCTCGCGGGCCATCTCCCAGGCCGTCCGGTCGCCGGTGTAGTTGTTGACGATGTACAGCACGCCGGCCGGCGTGTCCATGAGCTTGGAGGTCTCGGTGACGAACTCCACGGGCGGGCCCGCGAAGACGTCGCCGGGGCACGCGGCGTCGAGCATCCCGGGGCCCACGATCATCGTGTGGGCCGGCTCGTGGCCGGAGCCCGAGCCCTGGATGATCGACACCCGGTCGGGCCTGGGCATGTCCGCGCGGTAGATCAGGTTGTACTTGGGCTCGTACTTGAGGCTGCCGCCGCTCGCGAGCTGGACGCCCTCGAGGAACTCGGCCACGAACTGCTTGGGGTCGTTGACGAACTTCTTCACGACTGCTGTCCCCTACTTCGTTCCGTACTTGTCCCGCCACGCCGCCGCGACGGCCTGGAGGATGACGCCGATCGCGGTGGCGCCTGCGTCCACCGAGTCACGGCTGCGCTCGCCCGTGTACGCGGCCCGGCCGCGCAGTGCGAGCATTCCCATGGTGTCCTCGGCCGCCTTGACGGCGACATCGGCGGCGCGCTGGATGGCGGCCGTGCCGTGGTCCTCGAGCGTCGCGGGATCGGCGAAGCTCGCTTCGAGGCTGTCGGTCGCGGGCGCGAGGGCGTCCAGCAGGGTCTTGTCGCCGAGCGACGCGCCCCCGCGCATCATGATTCCGGCGATGGCCGCCCGCAGCATCTCGATGACGTCGTCAGGGGTGAGGTCCTCCTTGTCGCCCGCGGTCGCCCCGGCCCGGAGGAAGGCGGTCCCCCACATCGGGCCGCTGACCCCGCCGACCTTGCCGGCGAGCGTGGCCCCGATCTTCTTGAGCACGGCGCCGACGGTCGGCCGGTCCCAGGAGTCGTAGTCGGCGACGACCACCTCCCAGCCGTTCCGGAGCGAATACCCGAAGTCGCCGTCGCCCACGATCGAGTCGAGCTGGGCGAAGTAGTCCGCGTTGTCGACGATCGTGCGGGCCATCGTCCTGATGACGAGGTCCAGGTCGTCGAGGGATGACGTCGCCATCCCTGCCTCCCTTCGAGGCTGAGCCTCCTGCCGCCGCGTTACGAAGCCAGCACGGCCTCGAGGTCCGCGAGCGTGATGTAGTCGGCCGGGGTCGCCCGGCTGCGGTTCGCGATCACGCGCGTCCGCTCGCCGTCGGGATCGCCGAGCGACGAGACCACCAGGGTTGCTTCGCTGCTGTCCTCCTCCTCCGTGTAGCCGTTGACGGTCATCAGGCAGCGCAGGCCGGCGCCCACAGCGGCGAGCAGGCCATTGCGCGAGTCCTCCACGACGAGCACCTCGGCGGGGGCGACCGAGAGACGCTCGAGGGCGAGCAGGTAGATGGCGGGATCGGGCTTCTTGCGAGGCACGACGTCGCCCGCGAGCACGAGGTCGAACCGGTCCGCCCGGTCCTTGCCCACGGCGTACTCGAGGATCGCCCGCACCGACGGCTCCGCCGACGTGGACGCGACGGCGAGCGTCCAGCCCGCATCCTGGGCGGCCGAGATGACGCGCCTGATCCCGGGACGCGGCGGCAGCTTTCCGGCCGCCACCATCTCGGTGTACAGCGCCGTCTTGCGCTTGTGCCACTTCGCGACCTCGGCCGCGAGTCCCTCGGGGTCCTCGGGCAGCCCGGCCGCATGGATGACCTCGGGCGTGAGCTCGCTCGTCATCCGTTCCTTGCCGCCGCCGATCGCGAGCTTGCGCCCGTAGTCCTCCTCGGACCACTGGAACGGCAGCCCGAACTCCTCGAACGTCTGGTTGAACGACGGCAGGTGGCCGTAGCGCTCGGTGTCGGCGAGCACGCCATCGCAGTCGAAGATGAGGGTCGGCATCGGGCTACCAGGC
>JAICUV010000046.1 GCA_025935655.1 Chloroflexota bacterium
ATGGAGGATCGGGACCTGTCCAGCGAACGCTGAGGTCGCGAACGGCCCGCCCGATCGACTGCCCCGACGCCATCAACCCGCCCTCCCTGCCGGGCAAGTTTCCACCGGGTGGACGCCTGTGCGCCATACGCGTTGGCCAAAGGGTGCTGGCGACCGCACACAAGTCGTGCCGATAGGACCATTGCAGCCGCCAACCCTGGCACGGATGATCGCGGCATGCGCACGCTCACCCCATCCCGACGCACGGTCGTGGCCGCGGCGCTCGGCCTCGTCGCGTCACTCTCGCTCGGCGGGTGTTCGCAGGGCGCTGGTGCACCTCCGGCTGATGTGGGCTGCTTGCTCGCGCAGTTCCACGGCGAACTCGTTGCCGAGAACGACCGGCCCGTCGTCAGGACGTTGGGGGACAACTGGGAGGCGTTCGGCCATGCCGGCACGGTGCCGCTCGACTGGCCTGACGGCTGGACGATCCGTCCGACAGACGGCGGGCAGCTCGAGGTCCTGGATGGCAACGGATCCGTTCGGGTACGCACCGGGACGCGCATTGTGCTGCTCCATAGTGGCGACCCAGCCCTCCCCGTCTTCAACCGCGACGGCGAGTTCCAGGTGTGTGCCGCAGATCCCTACGCCCCCTGAACGGAGCGGCAACGCCCAACGCGTATGACGCACAGGGCTGGACGATGATCTTGACGTGTGACAATTCAGTCACGTAATGTCCGGCGCATGGACGACGAGGTGTTCCGCGCGCTGGCCGATCCCAGCCGCAGGACGCTGCTCGACCGGCTCTTCGAGCGCGATGGCCAGACGCTGGGAGAGCTCGAGGCGGCCTTGCCGGGAATGACCCGGTTCGGCGTGATGAAGCACCTCAAGGTCCTGGAGACGGCGACGCTCGTGACCAGCCGCAAGGTCGGTCGCGAACGACATCACTACCTCAATGCCGTGCCGATCCGGCGCATCCACGATCGATGGCTGGATCGCTACCGGATCCGCGCCGCTGACCTGCTCGACGACCTGCGCATCACCCTGGAGGCCGACACGATGACCACGACCGACACCACCGTCGCCCCGCCGCGCCACGTGTTCACGACGTTCATCCGCGCGACGCCGGACTCGATCTGGCAGGCGCTCACCACGTCCGACTTCACGACCCGCTACTGGTACGGCAGCACCATCCAGTCCGACTGGGCCGTGGGCTCGCCCTACGAGCTCAGGACACACGACGGGAAGCCCGCGATCGCGGGGAACGTGCTGGAGGCCGATCCGCCGCGGCGCCTCGTGCTCAGCTACAGCAGCCCCTGGACGAACACGCCCGACGAGCCGCCGTCGCGGGTCACGTTCGAGATCGAGGACGCCGGACCCGGCGTCGCGAAGCTGACGCTCGTCCACGAGACGGAGCCGGGCTCCACGACCCGGATCGCCGAGGTCGCGGCCGGCTGGCCGTACATCCTCGCGGGCCTCAAGACGCTGCTCGAGACGGGCGAGCCGATGGCGCGCAGCTGAGCCGCCTGATCGGCGGCATCGGTTGGAACGCCCCGTGTTCCAGGTGGGGGCTGCGTGCTCCGCTTGGAGCGCTGGGCGACCCAAGGGCCGCGTCGGTGCGGTGCCGGGCGATCGCGGGCCGGGTCCAGGCGATGCCGGGTGACGCAAGGCCAGGCGACGACCACCTGCGCCGGCCCGGCTCTCCCTACTCCGTCGTGGTGGGCGGTGTGTCCTCGGCGGGTGGCACGTCCGGTGTCGGCGCCAGGGCCGCCTCGCCGGCGGCCGCGCGGCGGGCGCCGCCACGGCGGTACGTCAGCGCCACCATGATCGTCACCAGCATGAACACGAGCGAGGCCGTGTTCGAGATCATCATCGCCCAGTTGTTGATCGAGATCCCGTACCCCAGCCACACGATGAACCCGCCCGCGAGCATCGACAGGTAGAGCAGCGACACGTCGTTCGACGACCGCGTCCGACGCATCCGGCGGATCTGGAGGAAGGGCGACATCGCCATCAGGACGCCCGCGATCGTGGCGCACGTGGCGAGGACGTCGACCGTGTTCATGCGCGTCAGCCCTTGTCCGCGGCGGCTCGCGCAGCGGCCTTGCGCTCGCGCTTGCCGGCCTGGTACTCCGCGAGGGCCTCGGGGGAGTCGACGTCGCCCAGCGTCGGGCCCTTGGGGGCCACCTCGTCCCAGCCCGCGGGCTTGATCCCGTAGCGCTTGCCCAGCAGCGCCACGATCGTCCCGGCCTTCATCTCGCCGATCCCGGGCAGCGCGATCAGGCGCCTGTGGAGGTCCCTCGCATCGGCGGCACCGGTCCAGACGCGCGCCGCGTCGTTGTCGTAGTCGTCCGCGATCGCCTGGCACAGGTCGCGCACGCGCTTGGCCATGTTGCCGGGGAAGCGGTGGAGCGCCGGCGGCGTCCGGAACGCGGTGTCGAGCGCCTCGGGGTCCATCGTCGCGATGCCCCGCGCGTCGAGCGAGCCAGTGCGCCTGCGCAGCTCCAGCGGGCCGGAGAACGCCTTCTGCACGGTGACCTGCTGGTCGAGCGCGAAGCCGATGAGCAGCGCGAGCGGGTCCGTGGCGATCAGCTCGTCGGCCTCGCGGTTGCCGGTGAACGGGAGATGGTCGGGCGGAACGGGGAGACTCATGGACGCATGGTATGCGTCCCGCGCGACCGCGCCACCACCGCGCGGCTACGATCCCCCCATGACGATGCCGCCCCCGTTCGCCGACTCCACCCGGCCGATCGCGATCCGCGTCGGCAACCTGCTGGACGTGGAGGCGGGCAGGCCCGTCGGTCCACGCACGCTCCTCGTCCGCGACGCGCGGATCGAGGCCGTCGCGTCGCCGGGGGACGGCGCACCGGACGACGCCCTCGAGATCGACCTCTCCGGGCTCACCGTCCTGCCGGGGCTCATCGACACCCACAGCCACCTCGTGGGCGAGGTCCAGACGGCGGGCGTCCCGGGCACCACGACCTCGGGCGCGCAGGACGCGTTCCTCTCGGTCCGCAACGCGCGGGTGACGCTCGAGGCCGGGTTCACGACGGTGCGCGACCTGGGCACGTTCCGGGCGTTCGTCGACTGCGCCCTCCGCGACACGATCAACTCGGGCGAGCTCGAGGGCCCGCGGATGCTGTGCGCGGGCGCGTTCATCACCGCACCCTGGGGTGGCGGCGACGTCGTGGGGCTGGCGCACGACATCACGCTCCCGGCCGACCTCCGGTTCGGGGTCGTGACCACCCCGGCCGAGGTCCGTGAGCGCGTCCGACGGCTGCTCATCGGCGGCGCAGACCTCATCAAGTGCATCGGCACGGGCGCGGTCCTCACGCGCGGCGGCGTGCCGGGCGCTCCCGAGCTGTCCGAGGAGGAGATGCGGGCCGCGGTCGACGAGGCCGCGAACTACGGCGCCTTCGTGGCCGTGCACGCCCACTCGGACGAGGGTGCGCGACGCGCGATCCGGGCCCGTGCCCGGTCCGTGGAGCACGGCTCGATGCTCAACGCGGAGACGGTCTCCATGCTCGCCGACGCGGGCACGTTCCTCTCGGTCGACCTGTTCGACGGGGAGTGGGCGCTCGAGCATGGCGAGGCCGAGCGGTGGCCCGCCGAGACCATGCGCAAGCTGGCGGAGACGATGGACACGGGGATCGCTGCGTTCCGCGAGGCCGTGCGGCGTGGCGTCCGGGTGACCTACGGGACCGACAGCGGCGTGTACCCGCACGAGCTGGTGGCAAAGGGGTTGGACACGTTCGTGCGGTGCGGCATGACGCCGCTGCAGGCCATCGGGGCGGCGACCACGGTCGCGGCCGAGTGCCTCGGGTGGGCGGACCGCGTCGGCAGCCTGGGCGTGGGCCGGTTCGCGGACCTCGTCGCGGTGGACGGCGACCCGCTCGCGGACGTCCGCGTCCTGGAGACGCCGGCGGTCGTCGTCAAGGGTGGCCGCGTCGCCCTGGACCGGCGGGACGGCTGAGGCGGGCCGCCACGGTGCTGCTCCGGATCGACCACCTCGTCATCGCCGTCCGGGACCCGGACGCCTGCGCCGCGATCATGGAGCGGGACCTCGGCCTCGCCGTGACGGGCGGCGGACGGCACGAGCACTCGGGCACGTTCAACCGGCTGGCCTTCCTCGGTGACACGTACCTCGAGCTCATCGGCGTGTTCGACCGCTCGCTCGTGGAGGCTTCGGCGGCCTTCGCGGTCGCCCGGGCGTCGCTCGCGCTGCTCGACGAGGGCCGCGAGGGGCTGGCGACCTACGCCGTCGCGACGGACGACGTCGCGGCGGAGGTCGCCCGGCTGCGCGCCGCAGGGTCGCCGATCGGCAAGCCGGTCCCGGGCTCGCGGACCAGGCCGGACGGGGAGGTCGTCCGGTGGGCGACCGCGTTCCCGGTACTCGGACCCGAGCGTCCGCCGTTCCTCATCGAGCACGAGCTCGCAGGCGCGGAGTGGGGAGACGGAGCGCGCGAGGCGCGGGCCGCGTTCCGTCACCCGGCCGGAGGCGCCGTCCGGCTTGCGGGCCTGACGATCCCGGCCGCGGATCCCGCCGCGGCCGCCGCTCGCTACCGGGACGTGCTGGGCATCGAGGTCGGCGTGGACGGGTCCGCGGCCCTCGGTGACCAGCTCGTCCGCCTGACGCCGCCGGCCGAGGACCCGCTCCCGGTCGTCGCGCTGACCGCCGAGCGCGGCTCGCCGACGCTGGACGTCGTCCGGTTCGGCATCCGCTGGACCCGCTCCGCCGACGCCACCGCGGAGCGGCGGCCCGCGACCGACAGCGCGATCCGGTAGACGAGCAGGAAGGTCACGACCGCGGCGCTCCCGATGTAGAGCGCCTGCGCCCAGCCCTGCGCGCTGTCCGTCCCGGCGCCGATGCCGTGGACCGTGACCCCGACGAAGGCGAGGAAGGTGACGTAGTGGAGCGTCCGCCACGCCCGCTGCCCGATGCGTCGACGCGCGTAGAAGCTCAGCGTCACGACGAGCGCGAGGTAGAGCCCCACCTGGCCGAACGCGACGGCGAGCGGCGCGTGCGGCGCCAGGCCCGGGACCGCGATCTGCGCGATGGAGAACGGGACCGTGCGGTCGAGGCCCAGGAGGACGCCGTGGATCGCCGCGAGCCCCACGCCGATCGCGGCCAGGTCCTGGTGCAGGGTGAAGCTGATCGGGCGATGGGCGATTGCGTCCAGGAGCTTCGTCGACAGGAGGAGCCCGTAGACGACGCTCGCGGTCATCGTCCCGTAGGCGAGGAACGCGAACAGCCGCTCGATGAGCCAGGGCAGCCCGGCCGGGTTCGCGGCGACGACGCCCACGAGGCCGTCGATCGCCCGCGGGACCGTCGCCCCGGCCACGATCCCGACCGCCACGGCCGCGAGGCCCCAGCGGGCGAGCGACGTGCGCTCGTCCATGCCGCGGAAGGTCACGCCAGCCATCGGGTCATCTCCGGTGTTGCGCGGATCTCGCCGCGGTCGGTGAGCAGCAGCACCCCCAGGACGCCCGGCCGGTCGAGCCGCCGGAACGCGTCGACCGAGCCGGCCACGACCGCGACCTTCGCGTACGCCTCCGCGTCCCGGGCGGTGGCAGCGAGGACCGTCGCCTGGACGACGTCGGTGGCCGCCGGACGGCCGGTCCGCGGGTCGATGAGGTGGTGGGTCACGCCGTGGCGGCGCGTCCAGCGGTGGACGCTGGTGCCGGACGTGGCCACGCCGAAGCTCCGGCCTGCGTCGCCGCCCGTGAGGCGGACCACGGCGAGCAGCGCGTCGTCCGACCGCGGGTCGGCGATGCCGATGTCCCACGTGTCGTCCGCGGCCGCGGTGATGCCGATGTCGCCGTCGGCGTCGACGAGCGCCGATCGACCGGCCCGCGACACGAGCGCGAGGGCCCGGTCCGCGAGCCACCCCTTGGCGACGCCGTCGAGGTCGAACCGGACACCCGGCTCGCGGTGGACGATCGCGCCGCGCGCGACGCGCGAGAGCGACCAGCGACGCCGCGCGCCGGTCCCGTGCGCGGGCGGCGAGATCGCCGGCCCCGCCGCGGCCCCGTGCTCCGCGGCCAGGCGGGCGTCGAGCATCGAGACGTCGACGAGCCCGTCCGTCCGGTCCTCGGCGAGACGGGCCCAGTCGAGGACCTCGGTCAGCGTGGGGCCGATCGCGGCCCGGTCGCCCGCGGCGTTGAGCCGGCACAGCTCGGACCGGTCGTCGAACCGCGTCAGGCGCCCCGCCCACGCGGCGATGCGATCGAGCGTCGCCTCGGCGTCCTGCGCCGCAACCGGGTCGCCGTGGTCACCCCGCACCGCGACGGTCACGTGCCCGCCCAGCATCGAGCGGTCCGCCACGACCCGCGCCCGCGGCGTCGGCAGCACGGGCGCGGTCACGGCTTCCCCGACTGGCGGGTCGTGGTGATCACGCGGACCCGGGGCGTGGGTGTCGGCTGGACGATCACCGACGCCTGGGGCGGGGCGGTCTGGCCCGGCTTGAGGACCACGACCCGGGTGACGTGCTGGACGGACGGGGCGGGCGCCACGACCTCGGCCGTCAGCCCGGCGTCGATGCCCGCGGGCCGCGGCGCGACGCTGGGGAGGAGGGCGGTGAGGATCGCGGACGCCGACGCGATGCCGCCCGCGGCCAGCAGGACGCGCATCGGCTTCGGATCCGGCCGGGAGCGCGGCGGGCGAGGGGCGGGGATGCGGGGCTCGGGGACAGCCATCAGTCGTCCGCTCCCTCGCCCTCGTCGTCGCCGTGCGGTGCGGCCACGGTCTTCCTGACCGTGACCTCCTTGGGCTTCGGCTGCGCGGCGACGTAGACGGTGTCGACCTGGACGGACGGGGTGGCGGGGCTGCTGGTCGCGGTGGTCCCGTCAGAGGCGGGGTCGACGCTGACGGACGACGTCGCGGGCGAGAAGCCGGTGACGGCGAGGCCCAGCCCGATCGTGAGGGCCGCGGCGAGCGATGCGGTGAACAGGGCGATTCGCTGGATCATTTCGGGCTCCGAGCGTGGATGACGGTGGACCCATCATTCGCCCCGCGTGCCGTCCGGCCGGTGAGCGGGTCATGAGAAGTTGCACAGACAGGGTGTCCGGCCCTCGACCGGCGTCCCCATCGGCCCCACAATCCGCGGCGATGCAGGTCCTGGTGGTGGAAGACGAACCGAAGATGGCGGCGCTCATCAAGCGCGTCCTCGTGGCGGAGCGCCACGTCGTGGACATCGCGCAGGACGGGGTGACCGCCGTCGCGCTCGCGGAGGGTGGCCCGCACGACGTCATCGTCCTCGACCGGATGCTGCCCGACATCGACGGCATCACCGTCCTCCGGCTGCTGCGCGCCAAGGGGATCGCGACGCCGGTGCTGCTGCTCACGGCCCTCGGATCCGTGGACGACCGGGTCGCCGGCCTCGACGCCGGGGCGGACGACTACCTTGCGAAGCCGTTCGCGTTCTCGGAGCTGCTCGCCCGGATCCGCGCGCTGGGCCGGCGGCCCGCCACGCCGGCGGACGGCCGGCTCGCGGCCGGCGACCTCGTGCTCGACGAGCTCCGGCACGTCGCCCAGGTCGGCGAGCAGAGCGTCGACCTGTCGGCGCGCGAGTTCGCGCTGCTCGGGTTCCTCATCCGCCACGTGGGCCAGGTCGTGACCCGCCAGCAGATCCTCGACGGGGTCTGGGGCGCGGAGCCCGACGTCTACTCCAACGTCGTCGACCTGTACATCTCGTACCTGCGGCGCAAGCTGGGGATGCTGGACCGGGCCGGCCGGCTGCGGACCGTGCGCGGCGTGGGGTACTCCCTGCGCGCCGGGGACTGACGATGACGGTCGGCCGCCCGGACCGGCTCCTCGACCGGACACGGCGGCGGCTGTTCGCGGTCACGCTCGGGCTCCTCGCGCTGCTCGTGGTGGGGATCGGGGCGGCGACCGCGGTGGTGGGCCTGCGGGCCCTCGACGCCAACGTGGACGCGGCGTTGCACGCGGCCGTCGACGCCCAGGTCGCGGCCCTGGACGGCGAGCTGCCGAGCGCCGAGGAGTCCCAGGAGCCCGACGACCAGGCCCCGTTCGGGCAGGGCGACACGGTGCTGCTCGTCCTCGATACCGGGGGACAGGTCATCCAGAACCGGACGGGGCAGTCCGTGGCGGGGCTGCCGGACGCGGACGCGGTGGCGGCCGCGCAGTCCTCCGCCGAGGACCTGCGCACGATCCCGAGCGGCGACACCACCGTGCGCGTGCTCACCGTGCCATTCCGCTCCGACGGGGCCATCAGCGGATACGTGCAGGGCGGGTACCTCCTGACCCTCCACGAGGAGCAGTCGCGGAGCCTCGTCCTGGCGGTGCTCGTCGTGGGCGTGGTCGGGCTGCTCGCAGCCGCGCTCATCACGCTGCTCCTCACGGATCGTGCCCTTGTCCCGATCCGCGAGGGCTTCGAGGCCCAGCGCCGGTTCGTCGCCGATGCCTCCCACGAGCTCCGGACGCCCGCGGCACTCATCCGCGCGAACGCCGAGGTGCTCGAGCGGGAGGGGCTCGTGGCCGCGGACGGGCGGGATCTCCTGGGCGACATCATCGCCGAGGCGGACCGGCTGGGCGGGCTCGTCGGCGACCTGCTCCAGCTGGCGGCGTGGGACGAGACCGCGCTGACGGTGGCGCCCGTCCCGACCGATGTCGCCGTCGTCGTCGCTGACACGCTGCGCGGCGCGACAGCGCTCGCGGCCGAGCGCGACGTCCGGCTGGAGGTCGCCACCCCACCGGCGGGCGCGTGGGCGCTCGCGGACCGGTCGCGCCTCGTCCAGCTGCTGCTCATCCTGCTCGACAACGCGGTGGACCACTCCCCCGCCGGCGGCACGGTCCATGTGCGGGTCCTTGCCGGCTCGGCCCCCGCCGGCCCCGATGCGCCGGTGACCATCGAGGTCGACGACGAGGGACCGGGCATCCCCGAGTCCGAACGCGAGCGCATCTTCGCCCCGTTCACGCGCCTCGCCGGCACGACCCGCCACGGATCGGGCGGCACGGGTCTCGGGCTCGCGATCGCGCGGCGCATCACCGACGCCCATGGCGGCACGATCGAGGCGGCGTCGCCCGAGGGCATCGGCGCGAGGTTCACGGTGACGCTCCCGGGCGCGAAGGCCCCGGCGCGCGACGAACGTCGTACGCCGGGGGCGTGATGGCCCCGTTACCATGCGGGGACGATGCCTGAGGGGACGCGCACGGACGAGGGTCAACCGACCGAGGCATCCGCGCGCCCCGCCGTGGCCGGCGTGAGCCGTGCCGCGAAGCTCGTTCCCCCGCGGGACCCGAACGGCACGCTCGACCGGCCGGAGCTCGAGACGCGCCTCGCAGCTGGGACGGACCGCCGGCTCACGATCATCGTCGCGGGCGCCGGGTTCGGGAAGAGCACGCTCGCCTCGCGAGTCGCCCGGTCGCGGGCCGCCGCGTGGTACACGGTCGACGCGGTGGACCGGCACGTGGGGACGTTCGCGACCGGCGTCGTGGCCGCGATCCGGCGGCTCGTCCCCGTCCTGCCGGAGGATCTCGCGACCCCCATCGCCACCGCGGTCGACCCGCGCGACGAGGCCGAGGCGCACCAGCGCGGCCAGGCCGCCGCGACGCTCGTCGCCGACGCGCTGCAGACGGCAACCGAGGAGGAGCTGCTGCTCGTGCTCGACGACTGCCACGAGATCGACGGCGCGGCCGGGTCGTGGCGGTTCGTGGAGGCGCTCGTGCGGTTCGCCCCGGACAACCTGCACGTCCTGCTCGTTTCGCGCAACGACCCGCCGTTCGGCGTGGAGCGGTTGCGGGCGCAGGGCGAGGTCAGCGACATCGGTGGCGGGGCGCTCGCGTTCACCGTCCGCGAGATCGAGACGCTGGTGACCTCGCTGCTGCCGGCGGACGTGGTCCCGCGCGGCGCGACCGGCGATGCCGCGGCGCGGATCTTCAGCGCGACCAACGGCTGGCCGGCCGCGGTCCGGCTGACGATCGAGGCCCTGCGGTCCGCTCCCGACGGCGGCCGCGAGGACGTCCTCGACCGCCTCCAGCGGCCCGAGGGCCCGCTGTTCGCCTATCTCGCCGAGGAGGTCGTCGCCGCGGCAACGCCCGAGGTGCGGGCGACGCTCGCCCGGGCCGTCGAGTTCGAGCGCTTCAGCGGGCCGCTGCTGGAGGCCGCCGGCGTGGCCGACGCGACGCGGGAGCTGGACGGGCTCGCGCGCCGCGGCCTGTTCCTCCAGCCGCTCCCCGGGGACCCGGGCTGGTACGCGCTCCACGGGCTCATCCGCGAGTACGCGAAGTCCCGGCTGCCGATCGCGGCTGACGAGCGCCGCGACCTCCACCTGCGCGCGGCCACGTGGCTCGAGGGGCAGGCTCGCCTCGACGACGCGCTCGCCCAGCTCGTGGCCGCGGGCGCGCAGGCGGAGCTGGCCGCCTTCCTGGACCGGCATGCCCCGACGCTCGTGCTGGCCGGCTCCACCCGCGCGGTGACCGAGTCTGCCGCGACGCTCCCCGACCAGCTTCGCTCGGCGCGCGTGGAGCGCGCGTGCGGCGAGGCGTACATGGTCCGCGGCGACTGGCGGAGCGCGACCAGTGCGTTCACGCGCGCCGCCGGCGGCGGCGATCGCCTCGACCCGATGGCGGCCTGGCGCCTGGGGCTGGTCCACGGGCTGCGGGGCGCCTACGACGAGGCGCTCGCGATCTACGCCCGCGCCGAGCTGACCGGCGAGGATCCCGCGGAGGAGGCGCTCCTCTACGCGTGGATCGCGTCCGCGCACTACCACCGCGGGGACGTGACCGAGAGCGGCGAGGCGGCGTCCCGCGCGCTGGAGCTCGCCCAGGCGTCCGGTGACGCGCGCGCCCTGTCCGCGGCCCATACCGCGACGGGCATGAGCGCGGAGCTCGCCCACGACTTCAACCGGGCCGCCCTCGCCTTCGATCGTGCGCTCGACTTTGCCGAGCAGGCCGGGGACGCCCTCCAGGAGGTCCGGATCCGCAACGCGCGGGGCGCGCTGGAGATCGACCGGGGCGACGTCGCCGCGGCGTTCACGACGCTGGACCAGGCGGTCCGGCTCGCGGAGGCGGTGGGCTTCGCGTCCTTCCACGGCCGGGCGCTCGTCAACCGCGGTCGCGCCCACCAGGGCCTGGGCCGGTTCGAGGAGGCGCTGGCGGACTTCTCGGCCGCACGCGAGATCTACGACCGGGTCGGGTCGCCCTCCGTCGCCTACCCGCTCGTCCGCGAGGGCAACCTCCACCTCCTGCGCGGCGACCCGCTGCTGGCGCGCTTCGCGTTCGAGGCGGCGATGCGATCGGCGCGGGGCGCCGGCGACGCGGAGTCGCTGGCACCCGCGCTCATCGGCCTCGCCCAGTGCCTCGTCCTGGACGAGCCCGACCGCGCCCGGGAGCTGACCCTGGAGTCCGTGGAGGTCGGCCGCGACGTGGCGCCGCTCACGGTGCTGCTCGGTGCCGCCCGGGTCCACGTGGCGCTCGGCGAGGGCGAGGCCGCGCGGCGGCTGGCGCGCGAGGCGACCAACGTCGCGGCAGCCCGCCAGGACCAGCCCGGGTACGCCGCGGGTCTCGAGATCCAGGCCCAGACCACCGACAACCTCGCCGAGGCGGAGCTCCTGTGCGAGCGCGCCGCGGCGGTCTGGACCGAGTCCAACATCCCGTACGGCTACGCGCGCAACCGCCTGATCCTCGCGTCGATCCTGGAGGGCGACCGCGCCCGCGCGGCCGCCGCGGACGCCGCGTCGACCTTCCGCTCGATCGGTGCCCGCGGGCCGGCGAGCGAGGCGACGGAGCTGGTGGAGCATCTCGACCGGGCCAGCCGCCCGGCGCTCGAGGTCGGCGCCCTCGGCCGGTTCCGCGTCGCCCGGGACGGCGAGCCGATCGCCGCGACCGCGTGGCAGTCGAAGAAGGCGCGCGACCTGCTCAAGATCCTCGTCTCGCGCCGCGGCCGCCCCACGACCCGCGAGACGCTGTTCGAGCTGCTGTGGCCGGACGAGGACCCGGAGCCGCTGGCCAACCGGCTGTCAGTCGCGCTCGCCACGGTCCGGTCCGTCCTCGATCCCGAGAAGCGGTTCCCGGCCGACTGGTTCATCGGCGGCGACAAGCAGGCGGTGTGGCTCGAGCTGGGGCACGTGGCGCTGGATCTCGAGGCGTTCCTCGAGGCCGCGGCGGAGGGCCTGCGGCTCGCCCGCAACGGCGACCGGAAGGGCGCCCGGCTCGCACTCGAGGCGGCCGAGACCCGCTACGGCGGCGAGTTCCTGGAGGAGGACCCGTACGAGGACTGGGCGGTGGGCGTCCGCGAGGAGGCGCAGGCGGCGTACATCTCGGTGACGAGGCTGCTCGCCGACGAGGCCGCCGCGGGCGGCGACGCGGACGGAGCGACGCGCTACTACCTGCGGATCCTCGAGCGCGACGCGTACGACGAGGCGGCGCACCTGGGCCTCGTCGGCGCCCTGCTCGCGGCGGGGCGGCACGGCGAGGCACGCCGGCGGTACGGCATCTACAGCGACAAGATGGACGAGATGGGTGTCGAGGCGGCGCCGTTTCCGGCCGTCCCCGGCCGCGGTCGGGGCGGCGCGGCGGCCACCGCCGCGCGGTAGTCCGTCAGGCGGCCGCGCGCGCCTCCTCCGGTTGCGACTCGTCGAACAGGACAGGGAACCTCGAGGCCGCCGCGAACAGCGTCGTCGCGATGATGATCACCGCGGCGCCGGCGAACATCGCCGTGGCGTTGACGTCCAGCAGCCAGCCGGCGAGCGCGTAGGACAGCGGCGTGATCCCGAAGCCCATGAGCATCACGATCGCCATCACCCGGCCCACCATCGCCGGGTCCACGCGCCGCTGGAGCCACGACAGGGCCACGATGTTCGTGTAGCCGATGGACAGGCCCATGACGGCGAGCGCGGCGAACACGACCCAGATCGAGGGTGCGAGCGCGACGACGAGCATCGCGGCCCCGGACACGCCCAGGGTGAGCAGGAGCCGGCGGCCCTGCGCCTGCCGGGTGACGTTCCCGGCGAGGACGGTGCCGGCCAGGGCGCCGATGGCGAAGCCCGCGGTGAGGGACCCGAGGCCCACCGGGCCCGCGTCGAACCGGATCTCCGCGAGCCACGGCATCCCGACGGCCGACGGCCCGCCGAGCGCGAAGTTCATGACCAGCGAGATCAGCAGGGTGAGGCGGAGCGCCGGGTCGGCGAGGACGTACCCGATGCCCTCGCGGAGCTGGGCGACGAACGACGTCGCCGGCACGGGCGCGGGCGACGCCAGGTCCACGGGCTCCGTGGGCGCGTCGTCGGTCGCCACCGAGGCCGGGCGGCGCATGGCCGGGACGCCCCGGGCGGAGATCATGAGCACGATCGCGGCGGCCGCGAAGAACGACAGCGAGTCGACGACGAACGCCGTCCCGGTGCCCACGACGGCGATCGCGGCGCCCGCGAGCGGCGGGGCGACGATGCCGGTCAGCTGCATCGTCCCCTGGAGCAGCGCGTTGCCCGACGGCAGCTGGTCGCTCTCGAGGGTCCGCGGCAGGAAGGCCTGCTGGGCGGGCACGAAGGCGGCGTCGGCGATGCCGAACAGGACGCCCAGCAGCGCGAGCAGCGGGATGGACGCGGTGTCCGTCACGACGAGCGCGGCCATCGACCCGACCAGCACGCCCCGGGCGAGGTGTGCCCCGACCATCATCGTGCGGGCCGGCAGCCGGTCGGCCAGGACGCCGAACGGCAGGATGAGGATCGCCCGGGGGACCCCGATCGCGATGAGCACCGTGCCCAGCGCGAGACCGGACTGGGTGAGGTTCAGGACGAGCCAGGCGAGCGCGACGACGTGGAACTGGTCGCCGACGAGCGAGACGGCCTCGCTCCCCCAGAGGAGGCGGAAGTCGCGGACGGCGAGCGACCGCCACATGGGCAGGCTGCGGGCGCGGGCGATGGCGGTCATGGCGGAACAAACCCCTGGGCTGCGTGTCTGGGTGGAGGGCTACTCGAGGACGATCCGGACGCCGCTGTCGCCGTCGTCCACGACGAGGACCGGACCCCGGAAGCCCGAGTTCATGGCCTCGCGGACTCGGGTGACCTGCTCGCCGGACAGGCCCGGCACGCGGTCGAGCGCGAACCGGCCGACCGCGATCGGGAGCCGCAGGTTGACGACGTTGCGGCCGTTGTCGCGGATCTCGATGCGCAGCGACGAGGGCGAGCCGGCCAGCACCTCGCCCTCGAGCACGGCGTCGGCCCCGGCCGCGGACGCGGCTGCGACGGCTGCGGTCGCGGACGCGCCCGCGGCCCTCGCGGCCTCGGCGTTCGCGGGCGCGTCGTCGAGCGCCGCGAGGATCGGGGCGGCCTCCTCGGCGGAGAGCCGGCCCTCGGCCACGAGGCGGAGGACCTGGTCGAGCGGATCGGCGGCCATCAGCAGAACCCCCGGAAGCTGCGCGGGCCCGCTTCGTCGAGCTGGGCGAGCCGGTGCGACGCGGCCTCGATGTCCAGCTCACCGCGCTCCAGCGCGCGCAGGATGTCGAGACGGGCGGCCTCGCGGCGGTCGACGACGCCCTCGGACCCGGTCCAGGCGTCGCCCGCGGTCGCGTCCGGGCGAACGAGGTTCGGCGCGGCCTCGGCCTCCGCAACGACCCACGGGGCCACGAACGTCGGCGCCTCGGGCGCCTCCGGGGCGACGGGCGCGGCCGGGGCGACGGGCGCCTGCGGGGCCGAGGGCGGACGGACCGGCGGGATCGGCGGGATCGGCGGGATCGTGGGCAGCTCCGACGTCCCGCGTCCCCGCAGGCGGATGTCGCCGGAGGTCGTGCGGACGCCGAGGCGGACCGAGCCGTCGCCGACGATGATCGTGCGCCGGCCGCGGCCGCCCTCGGCACGGTGGAGGCCGGTCGCGCGGACGTCGCCCGCGATCGTCTGCGTCTCCAGCCGGACGGGGCTCGACGTCTCGAGATGGACGTCGCCGCTCACGGAGCTGATCGTGTGCTCGAACGCCGGGCCGAGGTCTGCGTCGAGCCGGATGTCGCCGCTCGTCGTGGACACCTGGAGTGCGTCGACGAGCGGCGCATGGAGCCGCAGGTCGCCCGAGACCGTCCGGGCACGGATGCCCACCGAGCCCCGGGACTCGATGGTGAGGTCGCCGGACATCGTGTCGACGGTCAGCGAGCCACCGGGCACCACGAGGTGGATGTCCCCGGAGGCGGTGGACCAGTGGCTCTCGCCGTCCACGCCCTCCGCGTCCACGTCGCCTGACAGCGTCTTGCAGCTGACGCGAGCCGTCCGCGGGACGTCGATCTCCAGCGCGACAGAGCGATGCCCCCGGACGCTCAGGGGGCCGACACGGAACCCGCGCTCGGCGTCGCGGATGAACACCCGGCCGGGCGCTGTCTCGACGAGGACCTGGTCGTCGACGGGCTCGCCGCCGCGGGTGCGGACGCTCACGGCGTCGCCGTCGACGGCACGCAGCCGGACGTCGCTCGAGGTGAGGTTGATCGACAGCTCGCCGCCCGGGCCCAGCGGGGCCATCCGGCCGGTCGTGGAGACGCTGGTCGTGTCCGTCATCGGACGCTCCTTCCCAGGGTGCGGATCGCCTCGGCCGCGGCCTCGGCGGTGAGCTCATGGCGCGACAGGCGCTCGAGGACCTCGCGTCTCGCAGCGGCGACTTCCTCTGCGGTCGCGGCCGCCGTCGCGGCGGCTTCGGCGGGGGTGGGCGGGTCGGCCTCGTCGCGGGGCCCGAACCCCAGCGCCCGGACGAGCGCCTCGACGCGTGCCCGGACCGTGGGATAGCTGATCCCGAGCTCGCGCTCCATGTCGCGGAGGTTGCCGCGGCTGCGCAGGAAGCTCTCGAGGACCTGGAGCTGCTCGCGCGACAGGCGACCGAAGCGCCCCACGGTGAACTCCCCCTCGATGGTGGTCCCGCACTCGCCGCAGCGGAGCCGCGTGACCGCGAGCTCGCTGGCGCAGACGGGACAGGTGGAGATGACGTCGTGCGGCACTGGTGACCTCTCAAGTAATAACGTGTCTTTCGCTTTTCTAAAGCGTTGTTTCTATTTTGTCAAGTGGGCTGCACCATCGGACGCACGAACAGCGAGATCCTGGCGCCCGGGGCGGGGTGAGGCGGGCGATGTTGGCCGCGCTGACACGTGCGTGCGAGAATCAGCGTCGGCGACGCCATCCAAGCGCGGCCCCGGCGGGGCGAGCGGGCTCACGCCGGCACCGGCTGCGGCAGGCTGCAACGCACCCGATACAGCAGGGTGCGCCCGGCCCGCCCGCGACGGAATGCGCCGGCAGGCATGGTGGGGCCCAACCGAACGGAGGGACACGCGTGACCATCCTCGAGCGCATCCGCGGCGAACGCCGCCCCGTCCAGTTCGGCCGCATCGCGAGGGACCTCATGAACCGTGATATCAACGCTCTCGGCCGCGACGCGGCCGGCGTCCTGGACCAGGTCAAGGACATCCGGGGCGCGGCGGCAGACGCCATCGAGCACTTCCAGGCCCTCGCGTCGGACGCGGTGGACCGCGCCGGCGACGCGCTGGAGCACGTCGGCGACGAGGCGACCAAGGCCGCGAAGGACGTCAATGTCGACGCCATCAAGGGCAAGGGCGTCGACGACATCGCGGAGAAGCTCCGCAAGGCGCTGCCCACCGACCGCATCACCCAGATCGTCGAGAACCTCGAGCGCGAGCTGCCGACGACCGACAAGGGCCGCTACGACCGCGCCTACAGCCGTGGCTGGGCCAGGGCGCGCACCTCGTTCATCGTGGTCGGCGCCGCGACCGGTATCGCGGCCGGGATCGCCGGTGCGTGGCTCCTCGATCCGAAGCAGGGACCGCGCCGCCGGGCGGCGCTCCGTGGCCGGATCCGCGGCGCGACGAAGGACGTCTCGGGCACCCTGAGCCGGACCGCCACCATGACGAGCGACCGGGCCCGCGGGTTCGCCATCGAGCGTGGGCTGATCAAGCCCGGGACGGACGTCGAGCCGACGGGCACGCCCGCCCGGGACGCGGCAGGTCGCTTCGTGCCCGCTGCCGCGCCGCGCATCCCGGTCATGGATATCCCGGCCGGCGCCCCCGCCGGCTTTGACGACGGCCCCGTGATGCCGCTCGCCGATGGTCCGATCACGGACCCGTCGTCGACCGAGCGCGAGCCGTTCAACAGCCCGGAGGGCGGGCGCATCGGCGGCGTCGCCGACGCGGAGGCAACCAGCCTGGCTGCGGCATCTGACGGGACCGCCGGCGACGAAGCCGAGCGCGGGGACTGGCACCGCACCGTCTAGCGCATCGTCATCCGTCCATCACGATCGCG
>JAICUV010000221.1 GCA_025935655.1 Chloroflexota bacterium
CGCCCTCGCGCCAGCCCTCGCCCAGGGCGAGGCCGTCCCGGATGTCGATCGAGACCACGACGCGCTCCGGGCCGTAGCGACCGACGAGCTCCGACGCGAACGACGGATCCCGGAGCGCGGCCGTCCCGAGGGACACCCGGGCGGCGCCCGTCCCGAGCGCGCCCGCGACGGCGATCGCCGTGCGCAGGCCGCCGCCCACCTCCACGCGCGCACGGCCGTGGGTCTCCGCGACGATCGCCGCCGCGAGCTCGAGCTGGCGGGGCTCCCCCGCCCGGGCGCCGTCGAGGTCGACGACGTGGAGCCACGTCGCCCCCAGCGCGGCGAACCTCGAGGCGACCGCCACCGGGTCGCCGTCGTACGCGGTCTCACGGGCGAAGTCGCCCTGCTGGAGCCGCACCACCTGGCCGCCGCGCAGGTCGATGGCCGGCAGGAGCTCGAAGGTCGGGCTGGCCGTTGACACGCGTTCCCCCTGTTGCTAGCGTTTTAGCACGCTAATACGGTAGCATGCGCTCGTGCGGCCTCGGACAGGAGCCGCCACCCGTTCGGAGGGACCTCCCAGCCGTGGCTGATCAATGGCGAACGCCCGAGACGGACGCCCTCGTCGACGCCATTCTGCGCCTCGACGACCGCGACGATGCCGAGCGATTCCTGCGCGACCTGTGCACGCTCGGCGAGCTCCGTGACATGGCCCAGCGGTGGGCGGTGGTGCGCCTCCTGGACGAGGGCCTCCACTACGCGGAGATCTCGAAGCGCACGGGCGCCAGCACGGCGACGATCACCCGGATCGCGTCCTGGCTGAACCACGGCGAGGACGGCTATCGCCGGGCGCTCGCGCGGCTCAAGGCGCTGGACGCGCCGTCGTCCCCCGCGGCCGGCGGCGGGCGATGAGGGACCGCCTCCGGCTCGCCATCCCGAACAAGGGCCGCCTCCTCGAGTCGACGCTGGCGCTGCTCAAGGACGCGGGCCTGGTCTTCGAGGCCCATGATCGGAGCCTCGTCTCGCGCGTCGAGAACCACCCGCTGGACATCCTGTTCGTCCGCACCAACGACGTCGTGGAGTTCGTCGCGGACGGCGTCGCGGAGGTCGGCATCACGGGCGGCGACATCCTCGCCGAGTCGGGCGTCCCGTTGCCCAGGCTGCGCGACCTGGGCTACGGGCGCTGCCGGCTCACGGCCGCGGTCCCCACGGACGCGCCGTACGACACGATCGCGGACCTCAACGGCGTCCGCCTCGCGACGTCGCACCCCAACGTGACGCGCGCCTTCTTCGCGGACCAGGGGATCGCGGTGGACGTCATCACGCTGTCGGGCGCCGTCGAGGTCGCGCCGCGGCTGGGGCTCGCCGACGCGATCGTGGACCTCGTGTCCACGGGCTCGACCCTCCAGGTGAACGGCCTGCGCGCGATCGGCGACATCCTCGCCTCGGAGGCGATCCTCGTCACCAACGAGGCCTCGCTCGCGCAGCGTCCGGGCGAGCTCGACGCGATCGTGACGATGTTCGGGTCGGTCATCGCCGCGCGCGACTGCAAGTACCTGATGATGAACGCCCCCGCGACCAAGCTCGGCGAGCTCGAGGACCTGCTGCCCGGCCTCGAGTCGCCGTCGGTGATCCCGCTCGCGCACGAGGGCATGATCGCGATCCACTCGGTCGTCGGCGCGGACGAGGTGTGGGGGCTGCTGCCGAAGCTCAAGACCGCCGGTGCGTCCGGGATCCTGGTCTTGCCCATCGAGAAGATCCTCCCGTGACGGCGACGACGCACGCCGCTCCGCTGACCCTCCGCCGGCTCGACCTGCGCGACCCCGACGCGGCCGCGCTCCGGGAACGCGACGCGCTGTTCCGGCGCGGCGCCGTGCCGGATCCGGCGGTGCGCGAGGCGGCCCGCGGCATCCTCGACGATGTCCGCGCCCGCGGCGGTGCGGCGGTCCGGGACGCGGCGGCCCGGTTCGGCGGCGGCCGGCCGGACGGCCGCCTGCTGCTGACCCGCGAGGAGCTGCTGGCGGCGGCCGACGCGATGGCGGCGCCGGCGCGGGACGCCCTGGAGACCGCGATCGCGAACGTGCGCCGGTTCGCCGAGACGCAGCGTCCCGCCGCGTCCACGCGGACCACGATCGTCGACGGGGTGGTCCTCGAGCGGCGCTGGCTCCCTGTCATGCGCGCCGGCGTGTATGCGCCCGGCGGCGGGGCGCCGTACCCCAGCTCGCTCGTCATGGGCGTCGTCCCGGCCCGCGTGGCGGGCGTGGAGACCGTCGTCGTCGCCAGCCCGGCCGATGGCGAGGGCGACGTCCACCCGGTCCTGCTCGGCGCGGCCGGGCTCCTCGGCGTGGACGCGCTCCTCGTCGCGGGCGGCGTCCAGGCGATCGGCGCGCTGGCGTACGGCCTCGCGGACGAGGACCTCGCGCCGATGGACCTCGTCGTCGGACCGGGATCGACCTGGGTCACGGCCGCCAAGATCGAGGTCGTGGGCGAGGTGGCGATCGACCTCCCCGCGGGACCGTCGGAGGGCCTCGTGCTGGCGGACGCGTCCGCGGATCCCCGGACCGTCGCCGCGGACCTCATCACGCAGGCGGAGCACGGACCGGACTCCCCTGCCCTGCTCGTGACCACGGACCCCGCGCTCGCCGATGCCGTCGAGGCCGAGGTCCGCGCCCTGCTCATGACGGCCCTGCGGCGCGACATCCTCGCGGCGGCGCTCGGCGACCACGGCCGGATCGTCCTCGTCCCCGACCTGTCCGCGGGGATCGAGTTCGTCAACGGCTATGCCCCGGAGCACCTCTCGCTGGACGTGGAGCCGCTCGAGGACACCGTTGGGCGGATCCGGAACGCCGGGTCGATCTTCGTCGGCCGCTGGAGCCCCGAGAGCGCGGGCGACTACGCGTCGGGCGCGAACCACGTGCTGCCCACGGGCGGGCTGGCGCGCGCCTGCGGGCCGCTCGCCGTCGAGGCGTTCGGCAAGTACAACCAGGTCCAGCGGATCACGCGCGAGGGGCTCCAGGCGCTCCGGCCGTCGATCCGCACCCTCGCCGAGGCGGAGGGCCTGCTCGCCCACCGCGACGCCGTGGAGATCCGCTTCGAGGGAGACGACGCATGAGCCCCAGCCCGTTCGCCGTCACGTCGCCGACGGACCCAGCCTCGTACAGCTGGGAGGCGACCGACGAGGGCGTCGCCGAGCGCTTCGGCATCCCCGTGGGCCAGGTCCTGCGGTTCGACCTCAACACCTCGCCCGCCCCGCCCTCGATGCTCGCGGGGATGCTGGCCGCCGGCCGGTTCGAGACCAGCCTGTCCGAGTACCCACCCGGCGACTACCGGCACCTCGTGGAGGCCGCCGCCGCCCGGTACGGGGTCGCGGTCGAGGAGGTCGTGCCGGGCGCGGGTGCGGACGAGATCCTGGACATGTGTACCAAGGCGTTCCTGCCCGCGGGCGCGGCCGCCGTGATCTCGACCCCCACCTACGCGATGTACCGCGTCCACGCGGAGCAGCGCGGCGGCCGCCTGATCGCGGTGCCCCGTCTGCCCAAGGCGGACGGGTGGGCGATGGACGTGCCCGCCGTCCGCACCGCGGCCCGCGAGGCGACCCTCGTCTGGGTCTGCAACCCGAACAACCCGACCGGCCGCGCGGAGCCCGAGGGCGCCATCGAGCGGCTCCTCGAGGGGATCGCCGCGGATGCCGAGGCCGACGGCCGTCCGGCCCCGGCGGTCGTGGTGGACGAGGCCTACAGCGAGTTCGTCAAGGCATCGGTGATCCCGCTCCGGACCCGGTTCCCGAACCTCGTCGCCGTCCGCACGGCCTCCAAGGCGTACGCCATGGCCGGCCTGCGGGTGGGCTTCGCGGTCGCCGCCCCGGCCACCCTCGCCCGGATCGCCCTGTACCGGCCGCCGGGCTCTGTCGGCACGATCTCCGCGACGGTCGTCGCGCGCGCCCTGCGCGAGACGGCGGACATGGAGGCGAACGTGGCCCGGGTGCTGGCGGAGCGGCCGCGGCTGGCGTCCGCCCTGGCCGAGGTCGGCTGGGACCCCCAGCCCACGGTCACGAACTTCATCCTCCTCGACCTCGCCAGCGCCGAGCGCTCGGAGGCCGCCGCGCTCGCCCTGATGCGCCGCGGGCTGGTGCCGCGGACGTTCGGACATGGCCACCCGCTCGCGCACTGCCTCCGCGTCACCGTCCGCGACCCGGCTGAGAACGAACGCCTCATCGAGGCCGCGTGGGAGATCGCGCCCACCCTGCCTCCCGTCCCCGTCCCCGTCCCCGCCACGCCGGAGATCGCCGAATGACCACGCCGCTCGGCACGCTCGATGTCCAGGAGCGCGAGGCGCGGCGCGTGCGCGTCGCCCGCCGCACCCGCGAGACCGACATCACGATCGCCCTCGACCTGGACGGCTCGGGGCGCGCGGAGATCTCGACCGGGATCGGCTTCTACGACCACCTCCTGGGCTCGCTCGCGCACCACGGCCTGTTCGACCTCGAGGTCCGCGCGACCGGCGACCTCGAGGTGGACGAGCACCACACCGTCGAGGACGTCGCGCTCGTCCTCGGCGCGGCCTTCGCGGAGGCGCTCGGCGACCGGGCGGGCATCCGCCGCTTCGGCGACAGCAGCGTCCCGATGGACGAGAGCGTCGCGACCGCGGTCATCGACGTCGGCGGGCGGCCGTACGCCGTCATCGACCTCCCGTTCCGCGCCGAGCGGGCGGGCGCGCTCCCCCTCCAGCTCGTCGACCATGCGCTCGAGTCGTTCGCGCGAACCGCGGGCGCGACCCTCCACCTCCGCGGCTCGGGCCGGAACGACCACCACCTCGCGGAGGCCGCGTTCAAGGCGCTCGGGCGTGCGCTGCGGGTCGCCTGCGAGCCCGATCCTCGGCGGACGGGCGTCGCCTCCACGAAGGGCTCGCTCGGGTGAGCGTCCAGGTCGTCGTCGTGGACTACGGCGCCGGCAACCTCGTCTCGATCGAGCAGGCCCTCGTGGCGGCGGGCGCGCGCGTCCGCCGGGCGACCGACGGGGCAGGGATCGACGGCGCGGATCTCCTCGTCGTGCCGGGCGTGGGCGCCGCGGCGCCGGCGATGGCGCGCCTCCGCGCGGGCGGCTTCGTCGAGCCCATCCGGGACTGGATCGGCGCGGACCGCCCGTTCCTCGGGATCTGCCTGGGCCTCCAGCTGCTGTTCGAGGGCTCGGACGAGGACGGCGCCGAGACGCTCGGCGTCCTGCCCGGTCGGACGGTCCGGCTCGACGGCGCCCCAACCCTGCCGCACATCGGCTGGAACCAGGTCGTGCGTCGTCGCGAGCACCCGGCGTTCGCGGGCATCGCGCCGGACGCGGACTTCTACTTCGTGCACTCGTACGTCGGCCTGCCGGCCGGACCGGCGGCGCACGACGCCGTCCTCGCCGTGACCGAGCACGGCCAGCCGTTCGTCTCTGCGGTCGCCCGCGGTCGCCTCCTGGGCGTCCAGTTCCACCCGGAGCGGTCCGGCGACGACGGGCTGCGGCTCATCGCGAACGTCGTCGGCCTCGCCCTCGCCGACGCGGGCGCCCGCCGGGGCGCCGCCTGATGCTCCGCCGACGCGTCATCCCCTGTCTCGATGTCTCCAACGGGCGGGTGGTGAAGGGCACCCGGTTCGTGGATCTCGTGGACGAGGGCGACCCGCCCGAGCTGGCGGAACGCTATGCGCGGGAGGGCGCGGACGAGCTCGTGTTCCTGGACATCTCCGCCGCGCCCGAGGGTCGCGGCACGCTCCTCGACATCGTCGAGCGCACGGCCCGGCGCGCGTTCATCCCGCTGACGGTCGGTGGCGGCGTCCGGTCCG
>JAICUV010000319.1 GCA_025935655.1 Chloroflexota bacterium
ATCCTTGGGTGCGGGACGCGTGCTCATTCGCGTGAGGAAACCTCCCAAATCTACCAATCCTCGCGGAAGGTACCACCATCCTGTGGAAGGTGCGGGGCGTGGCGACAGGGCATTCCGGCCCGCGTTGGGTCCCAAACGGACCGGGCCTCCGCGGCGCCAGGGACCGCCGACCGGGCCCGAACCTGGGCATTTCGTGCACGGGCGCGGGCGCGCGGTCATCCGGCCGGCACGGCCCCACCGGGACGCCCGGCCCGCCGTGTCCCCAGAAGGTCGGGCGGTTCCTCCCTTCCCCGGGCCCGGAGGTCCGTCGCCTACTGCTGGCATGTCGCCGTCCCTCCGCGCCCACCCCCGCCCTGCCACCGCCGACGAGCCGTCGTCCCTGGCCCGTGCGCCCATCGGCTGGCGCCGGCGCGTCATCGCCGTCGATGACGTCGCGAGGGAGGAGCTCGAGCGCGAGGGCCTCCTGCCGGGCGCCGTGGTCGTGGTGACCGCGCGGACGCCGCTGGGCGGACCCGTGGTCGTGGAGCTGGGGCGCGCGCGTCTCGCACTCTCCGCGAGCGTCGCCCGGATGGTGGCCACGGAGCCCTGGTCGGATGCCATCGGCACCCCGTTTGCCACGGGCGGCGAGACCGACTGATGGCGCCGTCCGCCGCCTGCCACCCCGTCCCGCTGGACGCGACGGCCTGCACGACGGACGACCGCCCCGTCATCGCCCTTGTCGGCCGGCCCAACGTCGGCAAGTCCACCTTCGTCGCCCGGGCGAGCCGCCGGTTCGTCGAGACCGCGAACGCGCCCGGCACCACCGTCTCGCTGGAGCGCGTGCCGGTCCACGTCGACGGCATGGACGCGTGGCTCGTGGACCTGCCGGGGACGCGGTCGCTCGACGATCAGCCGGCCGGTGATGCGCCGTTCTGGGAGCTGCTGGTGGGCGCGGCGCCGGACGCCGTGCTGGTCGTGGCGGACGCGGGGAACCTGGCCCGCCACCTCCCGCTCGCGATCGCGTGCCGAGACCTCGGGCTGCCGGTCGTGCTCGCGGTCAACCTCACCGACGAGGCAGCGAAGCGCGGCATCACCGTGGACACGGGCCGGCTGGGCCAGCTGCTCAACGTGCCCGCGCACGCGACGTGCGGCCGGACCGGGATCGGGATCGACGCGACCCTGCGCGACGCCGTGGGTCTCGCTACCCAGCGGCGCGCGGTTGCCGCCGGCGAGCGCTCGCCGCGCGCCACGGTGCCCGCGCCGATGTACCCCTACCGGCTCCAGGGACGCCTGTCCGAAGCCGCCGCGTCACTCGCGCTCGAGCCGCGCTCGCTCGGCGCGGCCGCCATCGTCGAGCCGCTCCAGGCCGGCGTGTTCGCGGGCCGGATCTCGCCGCGCGGCGGGGCCTCGATCCGCCTCGGGCGGGAGCTCGAGCCCGTCCGCTGGGAGGTCGCCGCCGCCTGGGCGGCGCAGGTCGAGACCCGGCGCGACACCCCGGAGCCGCTCGCCGACCGCGTGGCGCGCTGGAGCACGTCGCCATTCCCCGGCATCCCGATGTTCCTCGGCGTGAGCGTCGCCGCGTTCCTCGCGGTCATCCTCGTCGGCGGCTGGCTGGCCGCCGTGCTCGGCACGGCATGGGCCGCGGTCGTCTCGCCGGTCCTCGCCACGGTCGTCCCGGCGGTCATCCCGTTCCCGGTGCTCGCCAACGCGACGCTGTGGGCGCTCGACGGCGGGATGCTGGGGATGCTCTCCGTGGGCGTCCCGTACGTGCTCACGTTCTACCTGCTGCTCGCGGTGCTCGAGGACTCGGGCTACCTCACGAGCGCCGCCGTCCTCATGGACCGGGTGTTCGGCACGCTCGGCCTGCCCGGGCGGGCGGCGATCCCGCTCCTCGCCGCGGCGGGCTGCAACGTCCCCGCGGTCTATGGCACGCGGGTCCTGCGCACGCAGCGGGAACGGGTCATCGCGTCGTTCCTCGTCACGCTCACGCCGTGCTCCGCGCGGTCGGCCGTCGTGATCGCGGCACTCGCCCCGTTCGTGGGGCTCGGCGCCGCGTTCGCCGCGTTCGGGGTCGTCGCGCTCGCGACGATCGGCGCCGGCCTGGGCGCGAACGCCATGATCCCCGGCCGGCAGCCGGCGCTGGTCCTGGAGCTCGCGCCGCTGCGGGCACCCGTCCCCCGCTTCGTCGCGACGAAGGCGTGGTGGCGGTTCCGGGCGTTCGTGGTCACCGCGACGCCGATCATGCTGGCGGGGTCGTTCATCCTCGGGCTCATCTACGAGGCCGGGCTGTGGCAGGGTATCGCCGCCGCCATCGGCCCGGCCGTGGAGTGGGCCATCGGGCTGCCCGCGATCGCAGGCGTGGCCATCGCCTTCGCGTTCCTGCGCAAGGAGCTGGCGCTGCAGCTGCTCATCGCGTTCGCCGCGGTCAGCCTCGGCTACCAGGCCGGCCTGGGCGAGCTCCTCACGCCGCCCCAGCTGTTCGTCTACGCCGTGGTCACGGCGCTGTCGATCCCGTGCGTCGCGACCCTCGCGGCGCTGCGCGGCGAGCTCGGGACGCGCGCGGCCGCCGGGATCTGCGCGGGGTCGCTCGCGCTCGCGATCGGCGTGGGCATGCTGCTGGCGCGGCTGCTCGGCATCGCCTGAGGCCGAATCTCCGCAAATCTGGGCGCAGGTCGCGCTACCGTGTTCTCGCCGCTTCCGAGGCTCCTGCCGCTCGAGGACCACCGTGACCGAGTCCGTTCCCGCGTCCGATCCGCTGCCCGTTCCCGCGCCGGGTTCCGCGCCCGTCGCCGACCCCGACGCGACGCCCGAGGCCGTGTCCGACCCGAACGCCGTCGTCCGCTACACCGTGTGGGCGGTCTACGCCCGGGACGCGAGCACGCAGGCGATGGCCGCGTACGGCCACCCCTCGGGCGCCGTCGATTCCTGGATCGCGGAGGTCGCCGCCGAGGACGTCGTGGTCCGGGGGATGTACGACGTCTCGGGCATGCGCGCAGACGCGGACCTGATGCTCTGGCTCCACGGCCCGAGCGCCGAATCCCTCCAGGCGGCGCTCCGCGGGTTCCGCCGCACGGCGGCGGGGGTGACGACCAAGCTCACGTTCAGCCTCATGGGGACGCATCGCCCGGCCGAGTTCAGCCGCGACCACGTCCCGTCGTTCATGCGCGACACCGAGGCGCTCGACTGGCTGTGCGTCTACCCGTTCGTGCGCTCCTACGAGTGGTACCTGCTGCCCGAGGACGAGCGCCGCGAGATGCTCCGCGAGCATGGCCTCGCCGGCCGGGCGTTCCCCAAGGTGCAGGCGAACACCGTGGCCGCGTTCGCGCTCAACGACTACGAGTGGATCCTGGCCCTCGAGGCAGACGACCTCCACGACCTCGTGGATCTCATGCGCGACCTGCGATCGACGGCCGCGCGGCGGCACGTCCGCGAGGAGATCCCGTTCCACACGGGCAGGCGGATCGACGCGGCCGGGGTCGTCGAGATCCTCCGTTGAGCGGGTACGACGCCCTGCTCCTGGTCTCGTTCGGCGGGCCGGAGGGGCCG
>JAICUV010000252.1 GCA_025935655.1 Chloroflexota bacterium
CGCCGCCGAGTGCGTCTGGCGCTCCCAGGTGGAGACGTCGAGGACGTAGATGTAGCCGCAGCCGTCGCCGCCGTTGAAGGCGGCCGTGCCGACCGAGCGGAAGTCCGCGTCGGACAGGTTGTCGCCGGGGGTGGTGGACTGGGCCATCTTGGCGCTCTGCGCTACAAGCGTGTACAGCTCGAGGTCCGCGGGCTGGCCCGCGTTGTCGAGCTGGGTGCCGGCCTCGTTGAGCGTCACGTCCGCGGCCGCGCGCGGGAGCACCTCCCAGGCGAGGTGCGCGGGCTGGGCGTCGTCCGACGAGTCGCCCTGCAGGTCGAGGTTGACGTAGCCGTCGTACTCGAGCGCGGTGAGCCTGTCGGCATCGGCGCCGTGCTCCCCGCTGTCGAGGTTCCACGGGCGGAGCTTCGACGCGTCGATCGTGAGCGTCACGTCGAACGTCGCGGTCCCGTTCGCGGGGACGGTGACGGAGTCGGGCGCGTCGACGGTGACGGCGCCGTTGTCCACGTCGTCCTGGTAGCGGAACGTGGGCTCGATGTCGTAGGTCTTGGACGCGCCCGTGTAGTTCCTCACGGTCACGGTCTTGGTCAGGTGGGACGTGCCCGTGACCTCGACGAAGCCGAAGCCGAGGGCGCCCGTCAGGTCGTCCGCCACGTACGCCGCGATCGGCGAGTGGTAGGCGCGGTCCACGCGGACCTCGCCACCGCCGATGCGGGTGACCGCGGCGATGTACCCGCCGAACACGGCCGGCCGGTTCATGATGTCGGTCTCGGCCGTGTTCATGAGCACGGCCTTGATCTCGAGCGGCGAGCGGGTCGGGAACGCGCCCCGGAGCAGGGCGGCCGAGCCGGACACCATCGGCGCGGCGCCGGAGGTGCCGCCGAACGGCTCCGTCCCGGTGCCGGTGCCGGCGACCGCGGAGACGGAGGCGCCGGGGGCGCCGATCTCCGGCTTGAGCAGGTTGAGCAGGTTGGACGGGCCGCGCGACGACGAGCCGACCATGTGGCCGACGAGCGCGATGCCGTCGGCAGGGTCGAAGGTGACGCGGGTGGCCGGGTCCTTCATAGCGGTGGACGTGTCCTGGCTCACCATGAAGCCGGGGATCGCCGCGCACAGGTTGTCCGGGCAGCCGCCCAGCGAGCCGTCGAACGGGTCGCCGGGGGTGATGAGGCCGATGACGCCGATGGCGCCGTTGCCGGCCGCGATGTTCGAGATCTTGAGGCTGAAGTTGCAGGTGCCGCGGTCCACGAGGACCACCTTCCCGGCCAGGCTGCCGGCGGGGAACGCCACGCAGCCGTCCAGGTTGCCGCCCGCGCCGTCGCCGTACTGGACGGGGACGTTCGTCTTGGTGTCCTCGGCCGCGAGCGGCTTGGACCACGACTGGGCGACGGCCTCGGTCGGGACGAACGGCCCGCCGTCCACGGACAGGCCCATCGCGAAGCCCCTGGAGGACGGGACCGCGGTCTGGGCGACGGAGATCGCGGACCTCGCCGAGCTCGGCGAGCCGACGATGAACGGCTTGTCGCCGCTGTTGCCGGCGGAGGCCACCACGACGATCCCCGCGGCGCTCGCGTTGTCGGATGCCGCGGAGAGGTCGTCGTCCGGCGCGGGGCCGTACGGCGAGCCGAGGGACATGTTGATGATGTCGGCGGCGTCGGAGGTGGCGCCGTCGCCGTTGGGATCCATCGCGTAGTCCATGCCCTGGATGAGGGCGACGCCGGAGCAGGACGTGCTCACCGAGGAGCAGACCTTGACGGCGAGGAGCTTCGCGGCGGGGGCGACGCCCAGCCTGCCGGCGATGATGTCCGCGACGTGGGACCCGTGGGTGCCGTCGCAGACGTCCTTGATCGTCGGGCCGCAGGGGATCGGGTCGGGATCGGGCGCGAGTGCCGTGTTCGGCCAGCCCTCACCCACGAAGTCGTAGCCCCCGATGACCTTGGCCGTCGGGAACAGCTTCTTGCCCTTGTAGGCGTCGTTGATCTCGCGGTTCTTGCCGCCCTGGAGCTTGGTGCCGTAGGCGTTGTAGTACGCCTCGAGCGTGCCCGGGCCGCCGAACGCGGCGTGCGTGTAGTCGATGCCCGAGTCGAGGACGGCGACGGTGATGCCCGCGCCCTTGATGCCCAGGTTCTGGAGCGCGGTGCCGCCGATGTAGGGCACGGTCTCCGAGAGGTCCTGCTGGTAGTCCACGACGGGGTTGATGCTCAGCACCGCGCTGTCGCGCGCGAGCCTCGCCAGGGCCTTCCCCGGCACGGTCGCCATGACGGCGTTGAGGGCCGTCTGGGTCCGTCCCAGCACCTTGAACGAGGCGCTGATGCCCCTGGCCCGCGAGATGAACGCCGTCTGCTGGGCGTTGACGCGGACCAGCTGGGCCTTCTGCTTCGCCGAGCCCTTGACGAGGGCGGTCGGCTTGTTCTTCAGGCGGATGACGACCTGCTGCTTGCCTGTCGCGCTGCGCAAGGAGGCGGCGAGGACGGTGGGCCGCACGCCGTCGGTCGCGGTGACCGGCGTCGCGAGCTTGAGGTCCTTGATGCGCTGCGGCACGGGGGCCGTCGGTCGCTGTTGCTTCGGCCCTGCGGCCATGAGCGGCGCCGGCACGACGGCGCCGATGAGCAGTGCCGAGCCAACGAGGGCAGCGGCGAACCTGCGTCGATCCATGTCCTCCCTTTCGGATCGGGCCACCCCGAGGGCGGCAAGGCGGGCGACCCCGGACCGGCTCCTCCGGCCTCCCCCGGGCGTCGCATGACGCGTGCCGTGACGGTCCTCCCGAGACCGGTCGGCGATTGGGTCAACGTACCGCCGTCGCGGTGCGCGGGTCAACGCGTTTCCAGCATGCGCACCAGCGCTTTGCGGTGCGTGGCCGCACCGCGACCGGTGCGTGCCGACGACGGGGCCGCGGGCGGCGTCCCGGGGGGCGTCGTGGCCCAGGCGCCGGGCGCCAGAGATCAGGCCGGGAGGGCTGCGACCAGCTCCCGGACCGCGTTCACGGACTTGTCGAAGGCCACCCGCTCCTCGGCGGTGAGCTCGATCTCGAACACGCGCTCCAGGCCGCCCCGGCCGAGGACCACCGGCACGCCGACGTACAGCCCGTCCACCCCGAACTCGCCCGTGAGGTAGGTGGCGCACGGGAGGACGCGCTTCCGGTCACGCAGGATCGCGTCCACCATCTCGAACGTGGACGCCGCCGGCGCGTAGAAGGCGGACCCGGTCTTGAGCAGCCCCACGATCTCCGCACCGCCGTTGGCGGTCCGGTCCTCGAGCGCCTTGACGCGATCCGGGGGGAGGAGCTCCGTGATCGGCACGCCCGCGACCGTGGAGTAGCGGCTGAGCGGGACCATCGTGTCGCCGTGGCCGCCGAGCACGAACGCGTGCACGTCCACGACCGAGACACCGAGCTCCCGGGCGATGAACGTGCGGAAGCGCGCGGAATCCAGGACGCCGGCCATGCCGAGGACGCGCTCGCGCGGGAAGCCCGAGGCCTGCATCGCGACGTGGCACATGACGTCCAGCGGGTTGGTGACGACGATGATGATCGCGTCCGGCGAGACGGCCGCGGCGCTCTTCACGACCCCGCCGACGATGCCGGCGTTGGTGGCGATCAGGTCGTCCCGGCTCATGCCCGGCTTGCGCGGGATCCCGGACGTCACGACGATGATGTCGGAGCCGGCCGTGTCCGCGTAGTCGTTGGTCCCGAGGATCGCGGCGTCGTGGCCCACGACCGGGGCCGCCTCCGCGAGGTCGAGGCCCTTGCCCTGCGGCAGCCCCTCGACGATGTCCACGAGCACGACGTCGGCGAGGCCGGCCTCGGCGATGCGCTGGGCGGTCGTGGCGCCGACGTTGCCGGCGCCGATGACGGTGACCTTGTTGCGAGCCATGGGTGTGCGATTCGCCTCCGAAGGGTCCGCGGTCGCGCGGTGGGTCTAGGCCTGGTCGTCCGGCTCGGCGTCGATCGCGATGGGACCCGCGTTGCGGACCGCCTCGCTCACGCCGGCCGCGTACTTCGCGAAGTTGTCGTGGAACATGGTGGCGATCCGGCGGGCGGCCTCGTCGTAGGCATCCTGGTCGGCCCACGTGGTGCGCGGCTGCAGGACGTCGTCCGGGACCCCCGGCACGCTGACCGGGACGGCAACCTGGAAGATCGGGTCGATGACCGTCTCGACCCCGTCGAGGTCCCCGTTGATCGCCGCCCGGACCATGTTCCGGGTGTGGTTGATGTTCATCCGGTGGCCGGTGCCATACGGTCCCCCGGTCCAGCCGGTGTTCACGAGCCACACCGGGACGTCGAACTGCTCGAGGCGGTCCATGAGCATGTGCGCGTACTCGCCGGGGTGGCGCGGCAGGAACGGCGCCCCGAACCCGGCCGAGAACGTCGCCGAGGGCTCCTTGACGCCGACCTCGGTCCCCGCGAGCTTCGCCGTGTACCCGCTGATGAAGTGGTACGCGGCCTGCTCCCGGGTGAGGCGGCTGATCGGCGGCAGGACGCCGAACGCGTCGGCGGTCAGGAACACGACGTTCCGCGGCCCCGGGCCGACCCCGGTGGGATCCGCGTTGCCGATGAAGTGGAGCGGGTACGCGGCCCGCGTGTTCTCCGTGTAGCGCTCCGAGTCGAGGTCGAGGTCCCGCGTGCCCTCGACGAAGTCCGTATTCTCGAGGATCGTGCCGAAGCGCTTGGTCGTCGCGAAGATGTCCGGCTCGTACATCGCGGACAGGCGGATCGTCTTCGCGTAGCAGCCGCCCTCGAAGTTGAACGTGTAGCCGTCGCCCCAGCCGTGCTCGTCGTCGCCGATGAGGCTGCGCAGGGGGTCCGCGGACAGCGTGGTCTTGCCAGTGCCGCTGAGGCCGAAGAACACGCAGCCGTCGCCGCGCTCGCCCACGTTGATCGAGGAGTGCATCGGCAGCACCCCCTCGTCGGGCATCAGGTAGTTCATGACCGTGAACGCGGACTTCTTGATCTCGCCCGCGTAC
>JAICUV010000180.1 GCA_025935655.1 Chloroflexota bacterium
GAGCGCCTCGGCGGCCGGGTGCTCCAGCGGCGCCGATCACGCGACGGCGATGGCCGATCCGACGCCGATGGCGCCCGCGACAGCCGCAGCCGGCGCCTCGGCCGCCGGTGGCGCGCTCGTCACCGTCCAGGTCCCGCTCGGGGCCATGACGATGCCCACCCAGGCCGAGGTCAGCGCGGCGTGGGCGGCGCGGCCCGACTTCGTGAAGGCCCTCCCGTCGGACTGGCAGGGCGCCTACTCGTTCGCGCTCGCCCGGCCCGACGTCCTGCAGTGGATCCCCTGCTACTGCGGCTGCACGGGGATCGAGCACCGCAGCAACCTTGACTGCTTCTTCGTCCGCCGCGAGGTCAAGGGCACCTTCCAGTACGAGGAGCACGCCTCCTACTGCGACATCTGCGTCAAGACCGCGAATCTCGCCCAGCAGATGCTGCGCGATGGGGCGTCGATGGTCCAGATCCGGGCCGCGGTCGACGCGCAGTTCGGGGGCGGCGCGGCCCCGGGCACCGATACGCCGATGCCGCCCGCCTGAGCGCCGCCCCGGCCGCGCGCCGCGGCCCACGCCGAATCTCTCCGGAGGAGCCCTACGCCCGCCCGACCCTCACCCGGTCGCGGCGGGCGTAGACGTTGAAGCCGTCGCCGCGCAGGAAGCCCACCAGCGTCACGCCGAGCCGCTCGGCCGCATCGACCGCCAGGTCCGACGGCGCGCTGACCGCCGCGAGGACCGGGACGCCCGCGACCGCGGCCTTCTGGACGAGCTCGAAGCTGGCCCGGCCGGAGACGAGGACGACCCGGTCGTGAAGGGGGAGGGCGCCGGCGAGCACCTGCGATCCCACGAGCTTGTCCAGCGCGTTGTGGCGGCCGACGTCCTCGCGCAGCTCGAGGAGCGACCCGTCGCCCGTGAACAGGCCCGCCGCGTGGATCCCACCCGTGTGCTCGAAGACCTGCTGCGCCGCACGGAGCGTCGCGGGGAGGGCGAGCAGCGTCGCGGGGTCGATGACCGGGCCGGGCGGGATGGGATCGGAGCGGACCGCCACCTCGTCGAGGCTCGCCTTGCCGCAGATCCCGCACGATGCCGTGGCCACGAAGTGGCGCTCCGCCACGAGGCCCGGGTCGAAGGAACGGGCGAGATGCACGGTGATCGTGTCGTCGGGGCGGCTGTCCGTGGCCGGGTCGCCGGCGGTGAAGCCCGTGATCGCGTCGGTGTCGTGGATCAGCCCCTCCGTGCGGAGGAAGCCGGCCGCGAGCTCGTCCTCGTGGCCCGGGGTGCGCATGGTCACGGCGACGTCCACGGGGTCCTGTCCCGGGCCCGCGGCGTGGATCGCGAGCGGCTCCTCGCCGCTCAGTCGGTCCTCGCGCTCCTCCGCGACGCCGCCGCGGTACGCGGTGATCGTCACGCGCGTCGCCTGCCGCTCGATGGACGGCGGCCGTGCGTCGGCGGGACGGTCGGGGGCGGGCATGGGGGGATCGTAGCGCCCGACGTCCCGACACCCGACGCCCCGGCGCCTGCCGCTCGCGTCGCGCGCGTCGCGAGCCGCCGGCCGACTCTACGGTTCCGTCGCGGAACGGGACACCCGCCGGACGGCTCATCCATTCCGCCCAAGCGCCGGTCCACGGAACGGGCGAGTCGGCCCGCGCATGAATCATCTCGTCCCGGAACGGGAGAGTCGCCGAGCGACTGACACGCGGGCTGCAGCCAGTGGACAAGCGCACCCCTGCCCACGCAACGGCCGGTCGCGCATACTCGCCGCATGACGCGTCCCCAGATTCTCGATGACGCCCAGCGGGCCTTCGTCGCCGAGACCCGCCGCGCGATCCTCGCGACGACCGCACCCGACAACCGGCCGCGGCTGGTCCCGGTGTGCTTCGTCCTCCACCCGCACGACGACGCGATGGGCCGGCCGATCGTCTACACGCCGCTCGACGAGAAGCCCAAGCAGGGCGTGGACCCGCGTGGGCTCGCCCGGGTCCGCGACCTGCTGGTGCTGCCGCAGGTGACCCTGGTCGTCGATCGCTGGGACGAGGACTGGTCACGCCTCGGCTGGATCCGCCTCTACGGGACAGGCGAGCTCCTGGAGCCCGAGCCGCGCGAGGTCGAGGAGCATGCCGCGGCCGTCGCCGCCCTCCGCGCGAAGTATCCCCAGTACGAGCAGCACGGCCTCGACGGCCGTCCGGTCATCCGGATCGCCGTGGACCGCGTCGTCTCCTGGGGCGACACGAACCCCTAGCGCCGGCTAGCTGCGGACCGAAGTGCGTACGGAGGGCCGATGTAGGACCTCTGTGTCATTGCGCTAGACCCGATGGAGCAGCACGCTCGAGGCATGGAAACGCAGGTGGCTTGCCCCGACCACCCCGACAGCCCGAAGATCGTCAAGGCTGGGCGACGGGGACGACGGCAACGCTATCGCTGCTTCCCGGAGCCCGGTGACAAGCACGACTTCTTCGCGCCGGTTGTCATCGACCTGGTCGGCGCATGTGCCACATGCCGCCGCGATTGGGACGGTGGGTTCGCGGCCGCACGCCGGGCCCACTTCGTGCTCCCGATCATCGCCGAGTTCCTGCGCTACCTGGGACGCGGCGACAGCTTGCGCCTGGCGGCCGAGCACGCGCGAATCGACACAGTCGCCCTGACCAACCAGCGCGCGATCCAAACGGGTCACGGCGCGCCTGCGGGTCGCGGCGGGATCAGGGAGGACGGCCGGACATCGGTGGACTGGCTGGACCGCTACGGCTACCTCGTGGGCCGCGAGCTGATGCCCCACCAGTGGCCGAACGCGACGATCGTCGTTGACTCTCAGCCCTTCCAGGCGAAGAGCTACTACCCGAAGAAGCACGCTCTGGCCGGACGACCGAAGCCCAACGGCGTCCCGGCATTCGCCGTGCTCGCGGCTGGAATCCGGTTGCCGAGCGGGTCCAAGCGCCGGCGGCACGACCTCAAGATCCTCCACGTGCGCGCCTTCCCGGCTGACCACAAACCGCACTGGGTCGCGTTCTTCCGCAGCCTCCCCCGCACGCCCCGGACCATCATCTCGGATCCAGACCCGCAGATCGCCTACGCGATCCGTGAGGCTTGGCCGGTCGGAATGCGGCCGCGCCACCTGCTCTCCACATGGCACTACCGGAACAAGATCCAGGAGAAGTTCACGGCATCGAAGTGGTATCCGACAACACACCCCCTCGCCAACGAGGCACTCAACGCCTTCACCGATCCGAACACGTTCGCGGTGTTCCGCGTCAAGGCGATTCTCTGGGGACCCCCAAAGGTGCGCGCCTGGCTCAAGAGCAAGGGCGACGAGGTCCAATCGAGGTTGGAGTCTGCCTCACCGACGAGCACGAGCGACGTGGACGCGTTCCTCAAGGGAAGGGTGTGGCGCGCGCTCACGATCGGGCGTGGTCGTCTCACGAACCTCACGCGACTCGACGTGCGGCTCGCGCTGATCGCCCTCCATTGGAACCGCCAGGACCGCAAGGACCGCTACGAACAGGTCCTCGTCGAGCGCCTCTCGAACGAACGTCGCAGCGATCGCTCGAAGCGTCGGGAGCTAGACGGCGAGTTCTGGGCGGAGGACTGGCTGTTGGCCGGCTGAGGTCGCCGGGCGACGATCGACGCGGGCTTTAGCCCTCCACCCAGACGGTGTATGTGAGGCTCGCGCTGCGGTACGTGCCCGTCACCTCCCAGCAGCCGCGCGACGGAACCTCGACGCCAACGAGCATGGCGACCCCAAAGTCGGCCGCGGCATTCGTTCCGCGCCCAGACGTGGCGAACTGGTCGGAGCCGTCAAGCTTGCGGCCACTCACGGTGATGGCTGGCTCAGGCTCAGTCTGCGGGTCCCAATCAGCGCTCCACCAGAATGTCTTCTGGCTGAACCCATCTGGACCGTGGGGTAGGTCGGTCCACAGCTCCCCCTCGCGACTGATCATGGTCCACAGCGCCAGCGTTCCGAACCATGCCGCGTCGTAGTAAGCGGGTGGCCGGTGGGGCGCGGGCGACGGAGGGACAAGCGGTGTCAACGGCCTCGTGATCAGGCAATCATCGGGCGACTCCGCGGACAGGGTTGCCTGGGCTGATCGGAAGTCGGCGGGCGTAGGCACCTGAGCACTCGGCGACGAACCGTCTGCGGCTGTCCCAGGCTGTGCCTCCCCTCCGACCGTGGTGACACAACCTGCTGCGAGCGTCACGGCGACCAGGAACCCAATGGTCTGTCGCATTTGGCTCTCCCTGCTGTCGCGATTCTTACACCGGACAAGGAAGATCGGTTCCCGACACCATGGCGCGCAGGCTTGATCGCCGCGCGGACGGGAGTATCCACACTCGGCAGAGCAGGCGACCTCCGTACGCACTTCGGTCCGCAGCTAGCGCCGGCTACTCCGACGCGGCCTCGACGTCGGCGAGGAACCCGAGCAGCGTCTCCGTGAACCACGCCGGGCGCTCGAGGCTGGGCAGGTGGGCGACGTCGGGCAGGTCGATGCGTCGTGCGCCTGCCCGCTCCACGAGCACCCCGGCCCCGGCCCGCACCCCCGACTCGTCGAGCCCGCCGGCGATCGCCAGCACCGGGACCCGCAGCTCGCCGAGCCGCCCGAACGCGGGCGGGTCCAGCACGATCGGCTGGCCGGACTCCTTCTCCTGGACATATGTCTCGAGTGTCATCAGCCGGACGAAGTCGCGCGCGAACGCGGGCGCCCGGCCCGCCGGCTGTCCGATCCCGTCCACCCAGACCTGCACCTCGTGGTCGGCGAGCGCCGCCCAGTCGTGCGCCTCCTCGAGCGCCTCGCTCCGCTCGAACGCGGCCAGCTCCTCGGGCGTCTCCTCCCACTCGAAGCCCGACAGCCCGCCACAGACCCACACGATCCCGGCGCACCGATCCGGGTACTCCAGCGCCGTGTCCACCACGATCTGGCCGGCGCGCGAGCAGCCCACGAAGACCGCCCGCTCGATCCCCGCCGCGTCCAGCACCGCGACGAGGTCCGCACGGTTCGAGAACGGCACCGCCTCGGTCTCGGTCCGCCCGAAGCCACGCGTGTCGTAGCGGGCGACCCGGTGACGCGCCACGAGCGCGTCCCACTGCGGGTCCCACATCCGCGCATCGGCGACACCCGCGTGGACGAGCACGACCGCGCTGCCCTCACCGGCCCACTGGGCCCACAGGCGGCCGCCCGGGACGTCGACCAGGCCCTCGAATGCGGTGCTCTCGCTCATGCGCCGGTCCCCCGTTCGAGATGGACGGCCCCGGCCAGCGGCCGGAGGCAGTGGGTCATCGACATCGCCTGGTCGTAGCCGCCCTGGTTGAGGATGGCCACGATGTCGCCCTCGGCGACCTCGGCGAGCGGGTAGTCCTCGGCGAACAGGTCGCCGGCCTCGTTGATGTGGCCCGCGATCGTCACCCGCTGGGTCCGGTCGTGGAGCGGGTCCCGGACCGGGAGCACCTCCTGCGCGTAGCGGTAGATGAAGTACGAGCAGCTCACGTTCCAGCCGACGTCCAGGCCCACGAACCGCGTCCCGGCACGATCCTCGACGGTCACGACCTCGCCCAGCAGGAGGCCCGCATCCTTCATCACGAAGTCGCCCGGCTCGAATGCCGCCGTGACGTCGTACGGCGCCAGGTGGCGCGCGACGACCGCCGCGTACGCATCGAGGTCCACGGGTGCCTCGTCGTCACGGGCGATCCGGCCGAGGCCGCCGCCCACGTTGACCTCGCGGATCGGGCAGCCCGCCGCGAGCAGCCGGTCGAGGAACGAGGTCGCGTTGACGAGCGCCTGCTCGAAGCCCGCCAGCTGGTCGCCCAGCCACCCGGATCCGGCGTGGAAGTGCATCGTGTCCACGACGAGCGAGTGCCGCCGCGCGGCGTCGATCGCGTCCTCGAGCCGGTCCGCGGTGATCCCGAACTTCGTGGGCCGCTCCCCCGCGTACGCGAGGTGCTCCGTGTAGCCCGCCCCGGCCCCCGGGTTGACCCGGATCCCGACCGTGCGTCCGGGCGCCCGTCGGCCGACGCGCTCGAGCTGGCTCACCGCGTCGAGGTTGATCCGGACCGGGTGCGCGAGCAGCACGTCGAGGTCGCGCTCGGAGACGTTCGTGCCGGTGTGGCTGATCTCCGCCGGCTCCCAGCCGTTGGCGAGCGCGTGGAGCACCTCGCCCGGCGAGCAGGCGTCGATGCCGACGGCGGTCGCCGAGCCCGGCGCCCCGAGCCCGCGGACCACCGCGAGGATGGCCGGGTCCGGCGATGCCTTGAGCGCGAACCGGACCGTGTGCCGCAGGCCGGTCCGGCTGAGCGCGTCCTGGAGCGCGCGCAGGTTCTCCGCGGGACGG
The DNA here is from genome assembly GCA_025935655.1 of Chloroflexota bacterium. Taxonomy (GTDB): domain Bacteria; phylum Chloroflexota; class Limnocylindria; order Limnocylindrales; family CSP1-4; genus CAIXZV01. Next base: position 6,302 of record JAICUV010000180.1, read on the forward strand.
GCGAGGTCGTAGACGAACAACGGCGTCCCGTGCTCGCGCGCGAGCGCCTCGAGGTCGGCGCCATTGACCGACAGCGACCCGTCGACGACGTCGAGGCCGGGCCTGCGCCACCAGGTCGGGGCGGGAACCGCGAGGACCGCCTCCGTCGTCACCGGGCGACGCGCGGGGCGCGCACTGGGCGGGCGGCGAGGATCGCGCGCCGGGTCACCGGGTCGGCGAACGGGTCCGGACCCTCGGCGACATCGGTCCCGATGGCCTCCAGGAGATGCTGGGTCGCGTGGGCGATCTCCTCCACGGCGTCGCGGAACGCCTCGGCGTTGCGAGCGGACGGCTCACGGAAGCCGCTGACCTTGCGGACATACTGGAGGGCGGCGGCGCGCGCCTCGCCGGTCGTGGCGGGGCCGGCGTCCTCGGGACGACGGAGCTGGCGGATGCTTCGGCACATCCCGGCAGGGTACTGCCAGACGCGGTGCGCGGACGCCCCGGAACATGGTCCGGGGGCTTTACAGGACCGGGCTATCGGTGGACCATGCACACAGGTCGTATGACCCAGGACTGATTGGAGCCGGTGTCGGGGGCACCGGCTTCGTCCTTTTCCGGACGGTCCAGGTTCCCCCGGTAGCTCAGGCCGTCGCGGGCAGGTCGGTGCCGTCGATCTCCACGGGCTCGTGGTCGGGCTCCTCGTGCGGCGCCTGCTTCGGCAGCAGCAGGCTGAGCAC
>JAICUV010000265.1 GCA_025935655.1 Chloroflexota bacterium
ACTCGAGCCAGGCGCCCCGGTTCGGGATCACCTTGGCCGAGAAGAGCCCGCGGCCCGACGTCGGGTCCTCGAGCTCCGAGTAATAGACGCCCGGGCTGCGGACGAGCTGCGACACGACGACGCGCTCCGCCCCGTTGATGACGAACGTGCCCTGGTCCGTCATCGTCGGGAAGTCGCCCATATAGACGCGCTGGCGCTGGATCTCGCCCGTCTCCTTGATCAGGAGCTCGACGTTCACGTACAGCGGCCGACTGAACGTGAGGTCCTTCGTGCGGCACTCCTCCTCGGAGTACTTCGGCGCCCCGAACTCGTAGTCCAGGAACTGGAGCTCCATCACCTTGCCGGTGAAGTCCTTGATGGGGCTGATCTCATCGAACAGGTCGCGCAGACCCTTCTCGATGAACCACTGGAAGGACTCGAGCTGGAGCTCGATGAGGTTCGGCACCTCGAACTTGTCGACGCTCACCCCGTCCCTGACTTCGGCGATCCGGGCGTAGGTCAGACGGCCGGAGGGCGTGACGACGGGGGGTGCCGACTTGGCGGACAGCATGAAGGACGACTCCTTGTCGGAGTGAAAAGAAGAGGGGACGGCCGCGCTCACAGAAGGAGTAGGATACCGCGTTCCGAACAAGTGTCAACCGCGCGGCATGGGAAGACGGACGGCAGCCGGGTGGCCGCCGTCCGCTCGGACCGCGTGGGGGCCGGGCTTGCCGGCCGCGCAGGCACTACTTGATTTCGACCTTGGCGCCCTGCTCCTCGAGGGCGGCCTTGATCTTCTCGGCCTCGTCCTTCGTGACGCCTTCCTTGACGGGCTTGGGAGCCGCGTCGACGACGTCCTTGGCCTCCTTGAGGCCGAGCCCGGTGAGCTCGCGGACGACCTTGATGACCGGGATCTTGTTCGGGCCGACCTCGGCGAGGACGGCGGTGAACTCGGTCTGCTCCTCGGCGGCCTCAGCCGGGGCGGCGCCCGCGGCGGCCGGCGCGGCGCCCGCGAAGGCAACCGGCGCGGCGGCGGTGACGCCGAAGCGATCCTCGAACTTGGTCTTGAACTCCGAGAGCTCGAGGACGGTCATCTGCTCGAAGGCCTCGAGCAGCTGGTCGGGGGTCAGCGTGGCCATGGTTGTGATCTCTCCTGGAAGTTGGCGCCCCGGAGGACGCGGTCGGTCTCTTGCGGTGGGGATCAGGCGGCCGCTGCGTCGCGGCTGTCGATGAGCGCCTGGACGAGGCCCACGACGTCCCGCAGCGGGGCGTCGAACAGGCCGGCCGTCGTGGACAGCGGCGCGACGATCGCGCCAACCGCCTCGGCGAGGAGGACCTCGCGGGACGGAAGCGCGGCCAGTCGGCCGACGCTGCTCGCATCGATGGCCCGGGCCCCGAGGACGCCACCCGTGATCTTCACGATCTTGTACGGGCGGGTCGCATCGAGCAGGGCCTTGGCGGTCGTCGACTCATCGGTGCCGAAGGCGATCGCCGTCGGGCCGACGAGCAGCGGCGCAAGGGCCTCGCTCGCGGGACTGTCCTGGGCGGCGATGCGCATCAGGCGGTTCTTGACGACCCGGTAGCTCACGCCCTGCTTGCGCAGCGCGCGCCGGATCTCGCTGATCTCCTTCACCGAGAGGCCGCGATATTCGGACGTGATCATCGTGCGGCTGGCGTCCAGCTCGGCACGAAGCTCACCGATCGTCTCGCGCTTGGCCTCGGTCGGCATCGAGCCTCCTTGACCTCCGTTCTCCAGCACGCAGCCGGCGTGCGGCGGTGGGTGCGCCCGGCCCTGGCCGGTTGAACCCCTGCGACGGGCCACGTGGCGAGCAGGGGGCGCGACCCACCTGCGGAGGTGGGGCGATACCGTCTGCCTCGGCGTGCTCGCCGTCGTCCCCTGCTCGCCGCCCGGGAGGGCGGACGAGCGGTCCGGTCCGGCGGATCAAGCCCCGGGCGTCCCCGTCACCTCGCGGTGGCGGCGGCGTCCTGCGGGCGCAGGCTGTCTGCGGCTTGTCCGTCTGTCTTGATACGGCGCCGGCCTCTCGGCCGCGTCGTGCGTCAGTGTGCCCGGTTCGCCCGGATCAGGCGACCGCGGCGGCCAGGACGCCCGGGATGTCGACCCGGATGCCCGGGCCCATCGTGGTGGCGATCGTCAGCGTCCGCAGGTACTGGCCCTTGGCGCCGCTCGGCTTGGCGCGGTTCACCGCGTCGACGATCGCCGCGAGGTTGGCCGCGAGCTGGTCGGCGTCGAAGCTCGCCTTGCCCACGGGGACGTGGACGATGGCGCCCTTGTCGACCTTGAACTCGACCCGGCCGCCCTTGACCTCCTTGACCGCGCGCTCGATGTCGAACGTGACAGTCCCGGCCTTCGGGTTGGGCATCAAGCCGCGGCGGCCGAGGATGCGACCCAGGCGACCCACCTGGCCCATCGTGTCCGGGGTCGCGATCGCGACGTCGAACTCGAGCCAGCCGGCTTCGATCTTCTTCACGAGGTCCTCGGCGCCGACCTCGTCGGCGCCCGCGCGGAGGGCCTCCTGGGCCTTCTCGCCCTGGGCGAACACGGCCACCCGCACGACCTTGCCCGTCCCGTGCGGGAGGACGACCGTGCCGCGGACCATCTGGTCGGCGTGGCGGGGGTCGACGCCGAGCCGCAGGTGGGCCTCGACGGATGCGTCGAACTTGACGTTGGACGTCTCGCGCGCGAGCGCGACCGCCTCCTCCAGGGAGTAGACCTGGGTGCGATCGACGAGCTTCGCCGCGTCCTGGTAGCGCTTGCCGTGTTCGGCCATGGTTCCGTGCTCCTTCGGTCGGTGTGACCTGCCCCTTCGATGGCGTTGCGCGGGTCGGGGTCGCTCCCGCGCGCCTCGCCGGTCCTAGCCGACGACCTCGATGCCCATGCTCCGGGCGGTGCCCTCGATGACCTTCATGCCGGCCTCGATGTCGTTGACGTTGAGGTCGGCCATCTTGGTCTCGGCGATCTGGCGGACCTGGTCCCTGGTGACCCGGCCGGCCGTCGCGCGCTTGGTGGTCGCGGAGCCCTTGTCGATGCCCGCGGCCTTCCGGAGGAGGTCCGGCGCCGGCGGCGTCTTGAGGACGAACGTGAACGAGCGGTCCTCGAAGATCGTGATCTGGGCAGGGATGACCTGTCCGGACTTGTCAGCGGTGCGCTCGTTGTACGCCTTGGTGAACTCGACGATGTTGATGCCGTGCGGGCCCAGCGCCGTGCCGACGGGCGGGGCGGGGGTCGCCTTGCCGGCCGGCAGCTGCAGCGTCAGGACGATTCGGATCTTCTTGGCCACGGTGTGCTCGCTCCTGCCTCGTTACAGTTTCTCGACTTGCAGGAAGTCGAGCTCGACCGGGGTCTCCCGGCCGAAGATGCTCACGAGGACCTTCAGCTTGTTGCGCTCCGGGTTGACCTCGTCGACGGTGCCGATGAACTCCGCGAACGGACCATCGGTGACGCGCACGCTCTGGCCCTTCGTGAACGCGACCCGGAACTTGGGCGTCTCGACGCCCATGTGCCGGAGGATCTGCTTGACCTCGGTCTCGTCCAGCGGGATCGGTTCGCTGCGCATCCCGGGGATGTTGCCGCTGCCGACGAAGCTCGTGACGCCCGGCGTGTTGCGGACGACGAACCACGACTCCGGGTCGAGGATCATCTCCACGAGCACGTAGCCCGGGTAGACCTTCTTCTGGACGGTATGGCGCTGGCCCTGGCGGATCTCGATCTCGTCCTCCATCGGGACGAGGACCTGGAAGATCTTGTCCTCCATGCCCATCGACTCGATGCGGTGCTCGAGGTTGGCCTTGACCTTGTTCTCGTAGCCCGAGTACGTGTGGATCACGTACCAGCGCTTCTCGGGCGCCTTCGCGGGCGCCAGCTGCTCGGTCATGCGACACCTGACATGAACTTGATGAGCTCCGTGAAGACCGTGTCGATGACCGTGATGAACAGCCCCACGACGAAGGAGATCACGAACACCAGGACCGTCAGATTGCGGACCTGGAGTCGGGATGGCCACGAGACCTTCTTGAGCTCGGACCACGATTCCTTGATGAACTGGCGAAATCGCTTCACGGGTGCCTTTTCAACGGGTTGAGGGTGTGGCAGGGGCGATAGGACTCGAACCTACAACCACCGGTTTTGGAGACCGGTGCTCTGCCAATTGAGCTACGCCCCTGCGAGCCGGACCTCGGCTACTTCGCCTCCCGGTGCAGCGTGTGACGCCGCTCCCGGGGGCAGTACTTGAGCAGCTCGATCCGGTTGGGATCGTTCTTCTTGTTCTTGCGCGTCGTGTAGTTCCGCTGCTTGCACTCGGTGCAGGCGAGCTGGATCACGGGACGCGCCTCGACTCTAGCCATGGTGCCTCGTTACGCGATGATGCTGACGATGGCGCCGGCACCGACGGTGCGGCCGCCCTCGCGGATGGCGAAGCGCTGGCCGACCTCGAGGGCGATCGGGGTGATCAGCTCGACCGTCATCTCGACGTTGTCGCCGGGCATGATCATCT
>JAICUV010000323.1 GCA_025935655.1 Chloroflexota bacterium
GCGTCCATCAGGGCGAGCGTGGAGCCGCAGGTCGACGCCATGGACGTCGAGCCGTTGCCGGCGACCACCTCGGAGACGAGGCGGATGACGTACGGGAACTCGTCGTGGCTCGGGAGGACCGGCAGGAGCGCCCGTGCGGCGAGGTTGCCGTGCCCGATGTCGCGCCGCGACGGCCCGCGCATCGGCTTGTTCTCGCCGGTGCTGTAGGGCGGGAAGTTGTAGTGGTGGAGGTACCGCTTCTCGGTCTCCGCGCTGATCGTGTCGATCCGCTGGACGTCCGAGGACGCACCGAGCGTGGCGACCGTCAGGGCCTGGGTCTGGCCGCGGGTGAACAGGCCGGAGCCGTGCGCGCGCGGGAGCAGGCCCACCTCGACCGAGATCGGGCGGATCTCGTCGGTGGTGCGGCCGTCCATGCGGACGCCCTCCGACAGGACGAGCTCGCGGACGACCTTCTTCTGCACGAGCCCGAACAGGCTCTTGCTGAAGCGGGCCTGGCGGCGGGCCGCCTCGAGCAGCTTCTCGGACTCGGCCTTGTCGGTGCGCGTGGCGCGGACCGCGGTGGCGATGCCGGTCTTGAGCTCGGCGATGCGGCCGGGCAGGTCGTTGCCGAACCAGGCCAGCAGCGCCGCGGTCGCCTCGGCGTCCGGGAGGGCGCGGTGGCTCTCCGTGAGCTCCACCCCGAAGAAGTGGGCCAGGGTCCCGAGCTTGTAGTTCTCGAGGTCCGGGTACCCCTCGCGGGCGATGACCAGCGTGTCGAGGTAGCGGCCCTGCTCGATGCGGGTGCCGTCACCGAGCGCGGCCTCGAGGAACGCGATGTCGAAGCCCACCGAGTGGCCCACGAGCGGCGCGTCGCCCACGAAGTCGAGCGCCTTGCGGGCGGCCTCGGCCGGGGTCGGGGCGCCCTTGACGTCCTTGTCGGTGATGCCGTGCATCTGGTTGCCGACGATCGGCCGGCCCGGGTTCACGAACGTGGACCAGCGGTCCGTGATCTTGCCGCCCTTGACGCGGACCGCGGCGATCTCGACGAGGTCGGCCATCTTGGGGTCCGTGCCGGTGGTCTCGACGTCCACGACGACGAACTCGGCGCCCGCCTTCGCGAGGTCCGCGAACTTGAGAACGGAGTCGGTGAGCGGCTCGAGGTACGGCAGGCGCTTGGGCTTGCCGACCTTCTCGCGCAGCTCCTCCTGGAGGTCGATGAGCGGGGCGATCGACCGGTGGGCGAACATGATCGCCTCGGCCATCACGTCCTCGGGCAGGATCTTGACGCCCGCCTCGACCATCATGATCGCGTCGCGGGTGCCCGCGACGACGAGGTCGAGCTGCGACTCGGCGAGCTGGCTCGTGGTGGGATTGAGGACGAACTCGCCGTCGATGTAGCCGACGTGGACGGCGCCGATCGGGCCCTGGAACGGGATCTCGCTGATCGTCAGCGCCGCGGACGCGGCGATCGTCCCGAGGACGTCGAGCTCGTTCTCGTGGTCCGTCGAGAGCGTCGTGATGACGATCTGGACATCGTCCTTGTACCCCTCGGGGAACAGCGGGCGGATCGGGCGGTCCGTGAGGCGCGCCGCGAGCGTCGCCGCCTCGGAGGCGCGGCCCTCGCGCTTGATGAAGCCGCCGGGGATCTTGCCGGCCGCGTACATCCGCTCCTCGAAGTCGACGGTGAGCGGGAAGAAGTCGAGACCGGGGCGGGGCTCGGACCGGTTCGCGGTCCCGAGGACCATCGAGTCGCCGTAGCGGGCGGTGACGGCGCCGCCGGCGTTCCCGGCGAGACGGCCCGTCTCGAGGATCAGCTGACGGCCGCCGAACTCGATCTCGAGCGTGGTGGGGGTGGGCACGTGTGAACGACCTCCTTGGTCGTGAAGGGGATGGAGCGACCTGCGGCGGGTGGAGCCGGGGCCTTCGAGGCCAGGAGCCGGGTGCACAAGACCCCGGGGCAATGTCCCGGGGTCCTGGATGCGAGTCCTAGCGGCGGAGTCCGAGCGAGCCGATGACGGCCCGGTAGCGCGTGGCGTCCTTCTTCACCAGGTAGGCGAGAAGGCGACGGCGCTGACCCACGAGCTTGAGGAGGCCGCGGCGCGAATGGTTGTCCTTCGGGAAGCGACGGAGGTGCTCGGTGAGATCCCGGATGCGCTCCGTCAGGAGGGCGATCTGGACCTCGGGTGACCCGGTGTCGCCGTCCTTGACGGCGTACTGGGTCATGACCTCTTGCTTCTTCTCCCGCGCGAGCGGCACTCGATCCTCCGACACGAACGATGGCGTGACTGTATTACCTGTACTTCGACCGGCGGAGAATAGCAGGGGCGTCCCCGATCGGGCAAACGTGCGTCCGCGCGGCGCGAGATCGTGGGCCGTCAGCCCGCCATCGTCATCGCCCGGTCCGGCCGCAGGAGGAACGGCGGCAGGACCGCGGGGATGTTCGAGAACGGCAGCACGTCGGGGTGGAGGTCGATGCCGATCGCGTCGCGCATGAACGCGCGTCGCGCCTGGATCCGCCGCCAGGCGTCGGGGTACCCGGCGGCGAAGGCCGCCCGCAGGCCCTCGTCCGCGAGCGCGATCCCGTCCTCGATGTTGGTCGTGAACCACGGCGTCCCCGTGGCCGGGATGATGTCCACCTGCAGGCACATCCCGGACCGCAGCTCCACGGTCGAGCCGCGCCACACGGGCGAGCTGACCCACTCGTCGAGGTGGAGCTGGTGGCCCGGGTTGAGGCCGATGCCGAAGAACGGATCGCCGAGCCGGCGGTCGATGACCTCCTGGAGCGCGCCACCGGCCTGGCCGACCCGCAGCGTCTGGTACCACTCCGCCACGGCCTCGAAATACGGGGCGACGAGCCGCTCCACGTAGTCGCCGACGCCCGCCGGGATGCCGCTCGCGTCCTCCGCCACCCAGCCTGCGCGACAGTTGAGCGCGCCCCAGATCCCGAACGCCACCGTCAGCGGGTCGCCGGCCTCGATCGGGCGGTCGCCGGGGCTGAGCAGGCCGAACCGCGCCCGGGGCCCGGCGGTGAGCATCGTGTGGCACGACAGCGGCGTCCCGTCCCAGTCGAGGAGGCGCACGGCCTCGGCCTCGGTCATCCCGGGGCGCAGGCCGCGGAGGAGCCGCAGCACGCCGTCCGAGGTCCGCGTCGCCGCGTGCTCGAACGCCGCGAGCTGGTCGACGTCGTTGATGACCCGCATGCCGTCCGCCGGGTCCACCAGGAGGTCGTTCGCGTTATCCACGGCGCCCGTCGGACCCACGAGCGCCCGCAGCTCGTCCGCGAGGTACGCGGGCACCTCCAGCCGTGACCGCTCCGGGAACGGCTTCCAGCCGATGACGCCGACCCTGCTTCCGCGCCCGATCCCCTCCCCGGCCAGGATCTCGGCGAGCGGGCGCGACCGGCCCCGGGGCTGCATCGGCAGGCTGA
>JAICUV010000209.1 GCA_025935655.1 Chloroflexota bacterium
GACCTCGCCGACCGACAGCCCGTCGACGAAGACGTAGCCGGCCGGGACCGGCGTGCCGCGCCGCGCCGAGCCGTCCGCCGCGATCTCGATCGGCTGGCCGTTCTCGATGATGAACACGTTCTCGGGCAGCACGCCGGTCTCGATGGCGAGGCGGCCGTGCTGGACGAGCATCCGGAACTCGCCGTGCATCGGGATGAAGTAGCGCGGCTTCGTGAGCCCGAGCATCAGCTTGAGCTCCTCCTGGCTCGCGTGGCCCGAGACGTGCGCCCGCTTGATCGTGTGGTAGAAGACGTTCGCGCCGGCCTTGAACAGGTTGTCGATCGTGCGCGCCACGTACTCCTCGTTGCCGGGGATCGGGCTGGCCGAGACGATCACGGTGTCGCCGGGCTGGATCTCCACGAACCGGTGGTCGTTGTTGGCCATCCGCGCGAGGCCGGCCATCGGCTCACCCTGCGCGCCCGTCGTCGCGATCACGAGCTTGTCCGCCGGGACGTCCTTGAGCTTGTCCTTGCCCACGATGTTCGAGGGCAGGTACTTGAGGTAGCCGAGGTCGGTGGCGATCCGGAAGTTCTGCTCCATGGAGCGGCCGATCACGGCGGTCTTGCGGCCCATGTCGGCCGCGGCGTCCAGGACCTGCTGGATGCGCGCGATGTTCGAGGCGAACGTCGCCACGATCACCCGGCCGTCGAGCGGCTCCATGATCTCGCGGAACGCCTCGCCCACGATCCGCTCGGACGGGGTGTAGCCCGGGTTCTCCGCGCGGGTGGAGTCGGACAGGAGGCAGATGACCCCCTCCTCGCCCAGGCGCGCGAGGATGTGGAAGTCCGACAGCTTCCCGTCGACCGGGGTGTGGTCGAACTTGAAGTCGCCGGTGTGGACGACCGTGCCGACCGGGGTCCGGAGCGCGATGCCCATGGCATCGGGGATCGAGTGTCCGATCCGGAACGCGAGCGCCGTGAACGGCCCGATCTGGAGCTCGTCCCCCGGCTCGAGGGCGATCAGCGGGTTGTTGTGGAGCTTGTGCTCCTTGATCTTGTTGCCCAGGAGGCCGCGCGCGAGCGTGCTCGCATACACGGGCACGCCCGGGAACTCCGGGAGCACGTAGGGCAGGCCGCCCACGTGGTCCTCGTGGGCGTGGGTGATGAGGAACGCGCGGACCTTGTCGCGGTTGTCCTTGAGGTACTGGACGTCGGGCACGACGAGGTCGATGCCGAACATCTCCTCGTCGGGGAACATGAGCCCGCAGTCGATGACGACGATGTCGTCGCCGTACTCGAAGACGTACATGTTCTTGCCGATCTCGCCCACTCCGCCGAGCGGGATGATGCGGAGCGGCGTGGTGGCGTCAGGCATTCGGGTTGGTATCCATGGGTCTGGCTCGTTTCGATGCTGCTAGAAGAGGGTCAGCTGGGAGGCATCATCGGCCGCGGGATCCGATGCGGCGGCGATGACCAGGTGCTCGTCGCTGTCGATGGTGGTGGACGTGTCGGCCGGGGACGGGACCGGCTCGGGTGTCATTGTCGCCCCGGCGGCCTCCGGGGATGCGCCACCCGCGCGGAGCTCGCGGGCGCGGACGAGGACCGCCGGGACGTGGCGCATGTCCTCGAAGCTGTCGCGTTCCACGCCCGGCGAGCGGAGCGCGGCGGCCGGGTGGTACATCGCGAACACCAGCGCGTTCGCGGCACCTGTCGCCGGGTCAACGGCCTGGGACGTCCCGTGCGCCTGCCCGATCCGCGCGCCGGGCATGAAGGTGCCCATCGAGTAGCGTCCGAGGGTCACCACGACCGCCGGGTCGAGCACCTCGAGCTGGCGGCGGAGGTACGGCGCACAGGCCTCGATCTCGTCGGGCTGGGGGTCGCGGTTGTCGGGCGGCCGGCACTTCACGACGTTGGTGATGAACACGTCCTCGCGCCGCCAACCGACGCTGCCGAGGAGCCGCACGAGCATCCCGCCGGCACGGCCCACGAACGGGCGGCCCTCTCGGTCCTCGTTGAAGCCCGGGCCCTCCCCCACGAACACCACCTCCGTGTCGGGATCGCCCTCGCCCGGCACGGCCTTCGTGCGCCCCTCGTGGAGGCGGCACCGCGTGCACGTCCGGACCTCGTCGGCGATGGCCTCGAGCGCCGCCTGGCGCTCGTCCCGCATCACGCGGTCCGTCCCCCGGCCCACACGGGCTGGCGCTCGCTCGCCTTGCGGACCCACCCGCGCTCGATGAGCGCCTCGGCGATCTCCACGGCGTTCGAGGCCGCGCCCTTGCGCAGGTTGTCGCTCACGACCCAGAAGGCCAGGCCGCGGTTGCCGTCGATCGACGGGTCCTGCCGGACGCGGCCGACGTAGACCTCGTCGGAGCCCGCGGCCTCGGTCGCCAGCGGGTAGAGGTTCGCGGACGGGTCGTCCTGCACCACGACGCCCTTGACGCGCCCGAACACCTCGCGTGCCTCCGCCGGCGTGATCGGGTCGCGTGTCTCGACGTGCACCGCCTCGGAGTGGCTGATGAACACGGGCACCCGGACGGCCGTGCAGCTCACCCGGAGCTCCGGCAGGTGGAGGATCTTCCGGCTCTCCGTGACGACCTTCCACTCCTCCTTCGTGTACCCGTTGTCGAGGAACACGTCGATGTGCGGGAGGGCGTTGAACGCGATCGGGTGCGGGTAGACGTTGGCGACCTTCTCGCGGCCCTCGGCGTGAGCCTTGACCTGCTCCTCGAGCTCCACGATCGCCTTGTGACCGGTCCCGGCGACGCTCTGGTAGGTGTCGACGATGATCCGCTCGATGCCCACGGCGTCGCGCAGCGCCATCAGCGGCGGCATGAGCTGCATCGTTGAGCAGTTGGGGTTCGCGATGATCCCCTCGTGCCACGCGAGGTCGTCCGGGTTGACCTGGCTCACGACCAGCGGCACGTCCGGGTCCATGCGCCAGGCGCTGGAGTTGTCGATGACCGTGCAGCCACGCTTCGCGGCCTCGGGTGCCAGCTCCTTGGACGTCCCGCCGCCGGCGCTGAACAGCGCGATGTCCACGCCCTCGAACGCCTCCGGCGTCGCCAGCCCCACCGTGTAGTCGGTCCCGGCCACGGTCACGGTCCGGCCCGCGGAACGGGCGGACGCGAGCAGGCGCAGCTCCGTGATCGGGAGCTGCTTCTCGAGCAGGACCTGGGTCATCGTCCGGCCGACGGCGCCGGTGGCACCGACGACGGCGACGACGAGCGGATTGGGGCTGGAATCAGGCACGGTCCGACCTTCTGGCTGCGGGTTGTCGGGCTCGGCGGAGTATACCAGCGGGCCCGTCCGCCTCCCCCTTGGGCGAATGCCCCATCGGGCGACCCGGTGGGCTCAGGCGAGCGCCGCCGGTGGCGCGGCGAGGTCGGCCGACAGGCCGGCGCAGACGTCGAGCGCGATGTCCACGAACGCGCGAGAGGCAGGCGAGCGGTAGCGGTCCCGATGCCACATGAGCGCGATCCGGCGCGGCTCCAGGTTCGTCGGGATGACGGCGATGGTCGGGTCCGAGCGGTCGACCGCCATGAGCGGCACGATCGCCGTGCCCAGCCCGGCCGAGGCCATCGCCTGCACGGTGCCGTTGTCCTCGGAGCGGAACACGAAGTTGGGCTCCCACCCGGATGCGCGGAGCTGGCTCTCGACCCACTTCGTGCTGCGGCAGGACCGGAAGCCGATCAGGCGCTGCTCCCCGATCAGCTCGAGCGAGGGCATCCCCGCCAAGCCGGCGAGCGGCGACGACTTGGCCGTCACGAGCACGAACGGGTCGTGCATCAGCTCCACCCCGGCGAACGGGCCCTCGGGCAGCGGCAGGACGCCGAACGTGAGGTCGAGCTTGCCCGGCTCCACCATGTCCATCAGCCCTTCGTCCGACGCCGCCTCCGACAGCCGGACCTCCACGCCCGGCCACGCCTCCGCGAACCGGCCGATGATCGCCGGCAGGACCTTCGTGCCGACGCTCTGGTAGACGCCGACGCGGAGCGTGCCGGTCTCGCCGGCGGCATACGCGAGCAGGTCCGCGCGCGCGGCCTGGAGTCGGTCCGTGATCGTCTCGACGTGGCGCAGCAGCAGCCGTCCGGCCTCCGTGAGCTCCACCGTGCGCCGGCCGCGGCCCCGGTCGAACAGGCGGACGCCGAGCGCGGTCTCGAGCCCCATGACGTGCTGGCTGACCGCGGACTGCGTGTAGTCGAGCGCGTCCGCCGCGCCGTGGAAGCTCCCCTCGTCCGCGACGGCGCGGAAGCTCAGGAGCTGGCGGAGGCTGAGGTCCGACAGCGCATCCGGGAGGACCCGGCGGGAACGGGCGTCGGGAGCGGGGATCGAGTAATCAGCTGCCATGATTACTTATTCGAACACATCCGATTGCTGTTATCAACCCCCCGCGCCACCATACGGGCATGGAACTCCTCTTCGCGCTCCTGCTCGTGGCCCTCATCGGCGTCCTGGCCCAGGCAGCAGGCACGGACACCCGCGACGCCGACACGCGGTTCACCCAGCCCAGCTGGTAGCCGCACCCGCCCGCCAAGGCCCGCCCGAACCACACGGCCGCACACGAACGCCCCCGGGGATCTCGCCCCCGGGGGCGTCGGCCGTTCACGGGGCTCCTTCCGCGTCGGGCGGCGAGCCCGTCCCAGCAGGGCGGCGATGAACGAGAAATGCCCCCGGGAGCCGAAGCTCCCGGGGGCATCTTCGTGACGAGGGTTACTTGGCGAGGTGCCGCTGCATCGCCGCCTTGCGGCTGAGGTTGACGCGGCCCTGGCGGTCGATCTCGGTGACCACCACCATGACCTCGTCGCCCACCGACACGACGTCCTCGACGGACGGCACGTGGTAGTCGGCGAGCTCCCCGATGCGGACGAGGCCCTCCTTGCCGGGCAGGATCTCGACGAACGCCCCGAAGGTCATCAGCCGGGTCACCTTGCCCAGGTACAGGGAGCCGATCTCGACCTCGCGGGTCAGGCTCTCGATCCAGTTGATCGCCTTGCGCGAGTTCTCGCCGGAGACGGCCGCGATCTCCACGGTGCCGTCGTCCTCGACGTTGATCTCGGTCTGGGTCTCTTCCTGGATCTTGCGGATCATCGAGCCGCCCTTGCCGATGATGTCCCGGATCTTCTCGGGGTTGATCTTGATCGTGGTGATGCGCGGCGCGAAGTCACTCATCTGGCCACGGGACTCGGGCATGACCTCGAGCATCTTGTCGAGGATGGTGAGGCGCGCCTCGAGGGCCTGCTTCAGGCCGCCGCGGATGATCGCCTCGTTGATGCCCTGGACCTTGATGTCCATCTGGAGGGCGGTGATCCCGTCGCGCGTGCCGGTGACCTTGAAGTCCATGTCACCGAACGAATCCTCCTTGCCGAGGATGTCGGTCAGGACCGCGAACCGGCCATCGGGCTCGCTGATCAGCCCCATCGCCGCTCCGGCGACCGGGGCCTTGATCGGCACGCCGGCGTCCATCAGCGCGAGCGTCGAGCCGCACGTCGACGCCATCGACGTCGAGCCGTTCGACGTGACGCATTCCGACACGACGCGGATCACATACGGAAACTCGTCCTGCTCCGGAAGGACCGGGACGAGCGCCCGCTCGGCGAGGTTGCCGTGGCCGATCTCGCGCCGGCCAGGCCCGCGCATCGGCTTGTTCTCGCCGGTGCTGTACGGCGGCATGTTGTAGTGGTGGAGGTAGCGCTTCTCGGTGAGCGGGCTGATCGTGTCGATCCGCTGGACGTCCGAGGACGAGCCAAGCGTCGCGATCGACAGTGCCTGCGTCTCGCCGCGGGTGAACAGGCCGGAGCCGTGGGCGCGCGGCACGAGCCCGACCTCGACGCTGATCGGCCGGAGCTCCGTGACCGAGCGGCCGTCCATCCGGATGCCCTCGTCGAGGACGAGCTGGCGGACGGTCTTCTTGTGGACGAGCCCGAACAGGCTCTTGCTGACCCGCGCGTTCCGACGCGCCGTCTCGAGCTGAGACTTGCCGGCATCCTTGGAGTCGCGGTTGGCGCGGATGGAGTCCGCGATCTGCGACTTGAGCGTCGAGATCCGACCCGGCAGGTCGTTCGCGAACGTCAGCAGGAGGTTCGCCGTCGCCTCGGCGTCCGGCAACGCCCGA
>JAICUV010000185.1 GCA_025935655.1 Chloroflexota bacterium
CGCCCCGCGACCCACGCGCGACAAGCGCCCCGCGACCCACGGACCAGGAACGAACGCGCGACGAGGCGCCGGCGCGGGTGGTCGCCGGGCTGCGGGCGCTGACTCGGGCGCGGGCGGCGACGCAGAAGCGCCGCGCGCTCCATCCTCCCCCCAACCCCCGCAGGGTGCAGGCACAACCGGAGCGAGTGTTGGCGGACCCGATTCCCGCGCGGAGGTGCAGATACTCGCCCGAGACGTACCTGCATATCAGCGCCGCCCGGGAGGCCGTCAACACACGCACCAGGCGTGGCTGCGCCTTGCCAGTGACCGCTGGCGCGGGAGCTCGCGCGGTACGGCGGACCGAACCGGTCGACAGAGCCGAAACCCGGCGGCCTAGCGTCCCTTCTGGAACTCGCGCTGCTCGCGGTCCATGAACACCGGGACCGGTCCCGGCAGCCCGATAAGCTGCCCCACCGTGACGAGCGTGAATCCCTTCGCGCGCAGGCCGTCGATGATCCCCGGCAGCGCGCGGACGATGTTCGTCTTGTCCGTGTGCATCACGATGATGGAGCCGCGCTGCGCGTGGAGGGCCGCTCGAACGATGGCCTTCGGCTTGATGCCCGTCCAATCGCGCGTGTCGATGTCCCACATGATCACGGCGCGCATGCCCGCGGCCCGGGCAGCCTTCTGGAAGCTGGCGTCGTAGGTCCCGAACGGCGGCCGGATGGCCGGGAACAGCGGCACACCGGTCGTGCGCTCGATGGCGCCGGTCGCGCGGTTGATGTCCCGCAGCGCCTTGGAGCTGGGGCCGCGCGACAGGTCGTCGTGGTTCCAGCTGTGGTTGCCGATGGGGAACCCCGCGGCGGCGATCTCGGCCCACGTCGCCGGGTGTCGGAGCACCGCACGACCGACCGGGAAGAACGTCGCGGGCGCCTGGCGCGCCTTGAGGATCGCCACGATCCCCTGGAGATCGTCGAGGTTCCACCCGTCGTCGAAGGTCAACGCCACGAGCTTCGCCGTCCGCGGGCCGTGGTTCCAGACCCGGAACGCGGACGCGGCGGTGACGGGGCCGTCCGGGATCGCAACGGGCCCGGTCGACGGCGGCGAGGAGGCACCAGGCGGCGCGGAGGCACCAGGCGGCGCGCTGCTCCCCGGCGATGCCGACGCGCCGGGCGTGCCGTCGGGCGACGCGCCCGGTGCGACCGAGGGCCCCGGCGAGCCGGTGCTGCCCGCGGACGGCGTCGGCCCGGCGACGCCGGTGATCGGACCGTCCAGCACCGCCGCCCCGCCGTCGTGCAGCACGTTCATGCCGAGCAATGCCGCGGCGAGGACGACGGACACGGCGATGGGTCGGAGAGCCATGGAGGGAACGCGCTACCTGTGCGGCCGGACGGCGAAGGGGAGGGTGGTCAAGGGTGCCCGTGCTTCGTGAACGGGTCAAGCGCACCGCGGTCCCGGCCGCCGATGGGCCGATCGCGCCACGGCGGCCGGTCCCATGGGACAATGCCCTCGCCATCCCGCGCCCCACAGGAGGTCCCCGCCGTGTCCATTGCCGCCGTTCCGACTGCCGCGTGGGCGTCGATCGCGGAGGTGGACCCCGAGCTGTGGGCCGCCATGGAGTCCGAGCGCCACCGCCAGACGGACAAGATCGAGCTGATCGCCAGCGAGAACTACACGTACGCGGCGGTCAACGAGGCGCAGGGCTCATGGCTCACGAACAAGTACGCCGAGGGCCTGCCCGGCAAGCGCTACTACGGCGGCTGCGAGTTCGTGGATATCGCGGAGAACCTCGCCCGCGAGCGCGCGTTGCGGCTGTTCCCGGGCTCGGATCACGTCAACGTCCAGCCGCACTCCGGCGCGCAGGCCAACATGGCCGCCTACTTCGCGGTGCTCAAGCCCGGTGATCGGATCCTGGGCATGAACCTCGCCCACGGGGGGCACCTGACCCACGGCTCACCCGTCAACTTCAGCGGCCGCCTGTACGAAGTCCACGCGTACGGCGTGACCCGCGAGACCGAGACCATCGACTACGACGCGCTCGAGGCGCAGGCGGCGGAGGTCCGCCCCAAGGTGCTGGTCGCGGGCGCGAGCGCGTACCCGCGCACGTGGGACTTCGAGCGGATGGCGGCGATCGCCCACGGCGTCGGCGCGCTGCTGTTCGTGGACATGGCCCATGTCGCCGGGCTCGTGGCCGCGGGCCTCCACCCGAGCCCGTTCCCCCACGCCGACCTCGTGACGACCACGACCCACAAGACGCTGCGCGGCCCGCGTGGCGGCATCGTCTTCGCGCGCGCGGACCTCCCCGAGGGCATCGACCGGGCGGACTTCCCGGCGCTGGGCAAGAACACCCTCGCGCACGCGATCGACAAGAGCGTGTTTCCGGGCATCCAGGGCGGCCCGCTGATGCACGTCATCGCGGCCAAGGCCGTCGCGTTCCAGCTCGCGATGACCGACGACTTCCGGCGCGACCAGGCACGCACGATCGAGAACGCGGTGGTCCTCGCCCAGACCGTCGCGGAGGCGGGGGCACGCCTGGTCTCGGGCGGCACGGACAACCACCTCGCGTTGGTGGACGTGACGCCGCTGGGTGTCACCGGTCGGGACGCGGAGGCGCTCCTCGACGACGTGGGCATCACCGTCAACAAGAACGCGATCCCGTTCGACGTGAACCCGCCGAACATCGCCAGCGGCATCCGCATCGGCACCCCGGCGACGACGACCCGCGGCTTCGGGCCGGCGGAGATGCGCCAGGTCGGGCGGATGATCGTGGATGCGATCCGGGACCGGGAGGACGCCGCCGTCCACGACCGGATCCGGGCCGAGGTCCGGGAGCTGGTCGCCGGCTTCCCCGTGCCGGGGCTCCCGCGGGACATCGACTGACCGCCCCATGCGCCTGATCCCGACGTTCGGTGAGGTGCTTCCCCTCCTCATCGTGACGTTCGTGATGGCAATGGTCATCACGGTCGGGCTGACGCCGCTCGTGCGGCGGCTCGCGATCCGGCTCCAGACCGTCGACGCGCCGAACCACCGCCGGGTCAACGCCAGCCCCGTGCCGCGTGGCGGCGGCATCGCGGTGGCGATCTCGTTCCTCACCGTCGCGCTCGCGATCCTGTTCGTGAACGACCGGCTGCAGATGGTCAACCTCCCGTTCACGATCTCGCCCCAGCAGCTCATCGGGCTGTTCGTCGGCGGGGCGGTCGCGACGGTGATCGGGTTCCTCGACGACTACTTCCAGCTCCGCGCCCGCTGGCAGCTCCTCGGGCAGGTCGCGCTCGCGGTCCTCGCGATCGCCGCCGGGATCACCGTCACGTACCTCAACAACCCGTTCGGCCCGGGCTCGATCGTCCTGGAGGGGCCGTTCGCGATCGGGTTCACGATGATCTGGATCATCGGGATGATCAACAGCATCAACTTCATCGATGGCCTGGACGGCCTGTCGTCGGGGATCGCACTCATCGCGGCGGTCACGCTGGGGCTCATCTCGCTCACGGTGACCATCGGCCAGCCGTTCATCGCGGTCCTGTGCTTCGCGCTGGCTGGCTCGCTGCTCGGGTTCCTGCGCTGGAACTTCCACCCGGCCGCGATCTTCATCGGCACCAGCGGCGTGATGTTCGTGGGCTACACCCTGGCCGTGCTCGCGGTCCTCGGCACCGCGAAGGTCGCCGTCGCGCTGCTCGTCCTCGGGGTGCCGATCATCGACACGTTCTGGATCATCGTCCGCCGGATCGCCTCGGGGAGCTCGCCGTTCACGCCGGACCGCGGCCACATCCACCACCGGCTGCTGGACCTCGGGCTGTCGCACGCCCGTACGGTGCTCGTGATCTACGCGCTGTGCATCGCCCTGGCGCTGCTCTCGTTCGTGCTGTCCGGGACCGGCCAGTTGTATGCCTTCATGGGGCTCGTGCTGGTGTCCGGCCTGGTCCTGTTCCTCGTGACCCGCGGCGCGTCCGGCGATGCCCTCGAGGCCGAGTCGTACGAGGCGACCCATCCCGAGGATGGCGGGCCGCCGGCTCCCTGACGGCGCAGGGTTGCGGCCGCGCTCCCGATAGGACATTCGTACGGGGTGCCCCACGGACCTCCGGTGCTAGCATCCCGGCTGCTGGTGCGCCCGCGCCACGGTCCGAGGTGTCATGCCCGATCTGCTGCCGATCCTGCTGATCGTCGTCATCGCCATCGTGGCGATCGCGATCATCATGTTCCTCGCGCGCCGTCGCCGCGAGGCCCAGGACGCCGCCATCGTCGCCGCCTCCACGCCCGTCCCGGAGCTGTCCGAGGACGACATCGCGTGGCGTATCGGCGTGTCCGGGGTGGATCGCCCGGCCCTTCTCGCCGCCGACTTCGCCGCCGCCGAGGTGGAGGCTTCCAACCTCGCCGAGGAGGAGACCGGCCGGCACCTCGCCCCGCCGCCGCTCGTGCCCCTGGATCCGCTCGTCCCGCCGGAACCCGTCGTGGCCGTCCCGGTCGCCGCGGCCGTCGCGGGCCCCACGCGACCGAAGGCGGCGCCCGCCCCGCTCCCCAACCGCTGGCGCCTGTGGCGCGACAGTGCCGCCGTGCTACTGGTGGCCGTGCTCGCGATCCTCGCCGTCACCGTGATCTTTCCGGGCAACGGCGACAACACCGTCCCCAGCGAGGCGCCGTCGCAGCTCGCCGTGGTCGTCACCGCGTCGCCCATCGACACGCCCAGCCCGTCCCCGTCCCCGTCACCACGACCGACGCCGGAGCCGACCCCGGGCCTCACGCTCGCGCCGATCGTCGCCCCCACGCCGAAGCCGACGCCCAAGCCGACCCCGAAGCCGACGCCGCGCCCAACGCCGCGCCCGACTGCGGCCCCCCGGGCGACGCCGAAACCGACGCCCAAGCCCACCCCGAAGCCCACGCCAAAGCCGACTGCAACACCGAAACCAGCGCCCGTTGCCGCCTTCTCGTGGAGCTGCGACGCGGGAACGGGCATTGCCACCTTCGATGGCTCCGCCTCAAAATACGAGTCCACGTACATCTGGGACCTTGACGTCGCGGTCATTGGTTCGGGTGCCGTGGTCAGCGGCGACTACTCGGCCGCACCCGGCACGCACGTCGTGTCCCTGACGGTCAAGGGAGCGGGTGGGACCAGCGATCCGGCCGTGAAGGAGATCTCGTGCCCGTAGTGAACACCGCTGCCGTCCGCCTGGTCGCCGCTTCGCTCGCCGCGGTGCTTTCCTCGTCGCTCGTGCCCGTCACGGCACTCGCCCTGACACCGCAGGTGATCAACTTCACGAGCACCGCCCCGACCGATGCAGTCGTCGGGGGGCCGTCGTACACCGTAAGCGCCACTGCGGACAGTGGGCTGACCGTGGCGTTCACGATCGATGCCGCATCGAACGACGCATGCACGCTGTCGGGAACGGAGAGCACCGTCTCGTTTCTGCATGCCGGCACGTGCACGATCGATGCGGATCAGGGCGGTGATTCCACCTTCGATCCCGCACCGCAAGTCCAGCAGACCTTCACTGTGGGCAAGGGCGTCCAGTCCATCGTGTTCGGTTCGTCGGCGCCGGACGCCGCCGTGGTCGATGGCGCACCGTACACACCGGTGGCGACTGGGGGCGCGTCGGGTAATCCCGTGGTCTTCTCCATCGACCCTGCGTCGTCTGCGGTCTGCTCCATCGCGGGCGGTGACGTGTCATTCGATGCGGTGGGAACCTGCACGATCGATGCCGATCAGGCCGGTGACGCCGACTATGCCGATGCGGCCCAGACACAGCAGTCGTTCACGGTCGGCAAGGGAGCACAGGTGATCGAGTTCACCTCGTCGCCCCCGGTCGGCGCCACAGTGGGCGGGCCCACCTACACCGTCGCGGCGACCGGTGGCGCGTCCGGCAACCCGGTGACGTTCTCGATCGACGCATCCGCGAATGCGGTCTGCACCGTCGCGGTTGACGTCGTCAGCTTCATCGGCCACGGCGGCTGCAGAATCAACGCGGATCAGGCCGGGAACGACAACTACAACGACGCCGTACAGGTCCAGCAGGTCGTCGCCGTCGACAACATGGCTCCGTCATGTACTGGCGGCGGGGCGATCGAAGTCGTGATGAACGTGCCGACGTCGGGACCAGGAAGCTGCACCGATCAGGATGGCGACGGCCTGACCTTCTCGATCGCCGATCCGCCATCGAATGGAACAGCCAGCATCGACGCCTCCGGCACGTGGACGTACACCACGTCGCCCGATTCCCTTGCGGCCGACAGTTTCACCTTCGTCGCGAACGATGGCGTCGACGACTCAGTGCCGGTGGCGGTGTCGATCACCGTGCGGAATGCGCCGATTGACGCACGAAACGACACCGTGTCGATCCCGCCCGTCACGGCAAAGACGATCACGGTGCTCGCGAACGACGGTCCGGGAACGGGCGACACCGGTCAGCCTCTGCGGATCACCTCGGTCACGAAGCCTTCCTTGGGATCCGCAACGATCACGGGCACGACGGTCACGTACGATCCTCGAGGGTGTTCAACGGGTCTCGACAGTTTCAAGTACACCGTCACGGACGGGCAGTTCGCGGCCACGAAGACCGTGTACGTCACGATCCTGCGGCCCGGGCAGGGGGGCCTGTCGACCAAGCCCATCACGGACTACCCGGTTGTCGGCTTCATCACCAACAGCACGATGAGCTCCACAGTGCCCATGAAGCTCTCCTGGTGTGGCGTCACCACGAGCTCCACGTCCGTGAGGAGCTACAAGGTGCTCCAGAGCACCAACGGCGGGTCCACGTATCCGACGACGCTGTTCTCGGCCACGACGGCGAGGAGCAGCACGCGC
>JAICUV010000271.1 GCA_025935655.1 Chloroflexota bacterium
ATCGCGGACGCGTCGGCCTCGCCGGTGCGCCAGTCCGTGCCTGGCAGCAGCTCCTGGGTGACGCGCTGGCCGGCACCGAAGCAGTCGAACACGACGCACCCGGGGAACCCGGACTCCCGCAGCCTCGCGTGGATCGCGCACCGGTCGTCGTCCTCGAGATTGGGGCACGGGTCGCCGGCCGGCTTGTCGAGCGCGAAGTCTGCCGACGCGGCGAACGCGGGCGCGACGCAGCACAGCCCGACGCAGCGCGCGCAGTCTGCGGCGAGGACCCGGAGGGGGACGGCGTCGGTCACGTGGCCATTGTCCGTCCCCGCCGTCCGTTCACCGCAGGATCTCCACGACGTCCCCGTCCAGGACCTCGTGCTCGCGGCCCACGCGCTGGCCATCGAATCGCGACGAGGGGCCCCAGACACGCGCGCCCACCGCCTGGGCGCCGAGCTCGTGGTGCACCCGGTCCGCGACGTCGGCGACCGTCGAGCCCGGCGGGATCGCGATCGGCTCCTCGTCCACGGCGCCGGCGTACCGCAGCCGGACGCGGATGAGCCCGGTCAACGACCAGACGGCCTCGCGCAGCGCACCGAGCGCCGCATCGTCCAGCACCGACACGCCGAGCACGTCGAGCAACGGGAAGGCCGCCGCGTACCGCGCGCACGGGTCGCCGTCCACCTCGTCCGCGCGGGTCACGGCGACGAACGACGGCGCC
This sequence comes from Chloroflexota bacterium, assembly GCA_025935655.1. Lineage (GTDB taxonomy): Bacteria > Chloroflexota > Limnocylindria > Limnocylindrales > CSP1-4 > CAIXZV01. The sequence continues at coordinate 704 of JAICUV010000271.1, forward strand.
TCGATCCCCGCGAGGGCGACCTCGTCCATCACCTCTCGCAGCAGCTCGGGCGGTGCCCCGGCCCGGCCGCACCACACGATCGCGTCCGCGGAGCGCAGGACGCCGAGGAGCGCGCGGCCGCCGCCCCGGTCATCGGTGGCGCCGCCGATCAGCCCGGGGATCTCCACGAGCTGGACGAGCACGCCCCCGATCCTCGTCAGGGCGGGCACCGGCCGGAGCGTCGTGAAGGCGAAGTCGCCCGTCCGGATCTGGATCGCGGAGAGCGCCTGGAGGACGGTGGACTTGCCCACGGTGGGCGGCCCGACGAGCGCGATCTGCGCCGCGCCCTCGCGTCGGACGGCGATCGAGTCGCGGTGGACGGCGCCCGCGCGGACGCGGGTGTCCTCGATCTCGGCCAGCAGGGCCTTGCGGAGGTCCGCGTACGGCCCGTTGCGATAGTCGGGAGCTCCGCGAGCAGGGCCTGCACCTCGCGGACCCGCTCCCGGCCTTCCTTGCCCACGAGCCGCCGCTTGGCGACCTGGGCGAACGTGCGATGCGGCATCGGCATGACGCCACGCTCCTTCGAACTCCGGGCGGGCACACGCGGCGCGCACCGCGCGGATCGCGGTGCGCTGCAGCACGCGTCGTCAGCCCGCCCCTTCCACTCGACGCCGGTGAGGGAAGGGGCCGATCAGCCTGTCTTGTTCGAGATCGAGACGGTCCAGGCGCGGAGCGCACGCCCGGGGTCGTGGGTGGCCATGGCGCGGTCATGCTACACGCCCGGTGGGACACGTCGCACAATCGTGGCATGCCCTCCACCGCCTTCGACACCGAGGCCGTCCTCGGCCGGCTGCGCGCCGTCCGGGTGGTGCCCGTGGTCACGATCACCGACGCCGCCTCTGCCGTCCCGATGACCCGGGCGCTCGCCGACGGCGGGCTGCCCGCGGTCGAGATCACGCTCCGCACTGCGGCGGGCCTCGATGCGCTCCGGGCCGCGGCCGCCGGCGTCCCGGACGCCCTCGTCGGGGCCGGCACGGTGACCACGGCCACGGCATGCGAGGCGGCGATCGACGCGGGTGCCCGGTTCATCGTGTCGCCCGGGCTCGTCGACGAGGTCGTCGCGGTCTGCGCACGGCGCGGCGTCCTCGCGCTGCCGGGGATCGCCACGCCGACCGAGCTCCTGCGCGCGATCGCACTCGGCTGCCGGACGGTGAAGCTGTTCCCGGCGTCCGTGCTGGGCGGCCCGGCGATGGTCAAGGCGCTGGCGGCGCTCGGGACTGGCGTCGGGTTCGTCCCGACGGGCGGCATCGCCCTCGAATCGGCGCCGTCCTACCTGGCCATCCCGGACGTCGTGGCGGTCGGTGGCAGCTGGATGGTGCCCGCGGACCGGCTGGCCGCGGCGGACTGGCCAGCCATTCACACCCTCGCCGCCGCGTGCGCGGCGCTCCGGGAGACCGCGGCATGAGCGGCGAGACCCTGGATCTCCGCCCCGCCGCCGAGTGCCGCTGGGACGCCGTCGCCCTGGGCGAGGTCATGCTCCGGCTCGATCCCGGCGAAGGTCGCATCCGCACGGCCCGCACCTTCCATGCCTGGGAGGGCGGCGGCGAGTACAACGTGGTCCGCGGGCTGCGGCGGGTGTTCGGGCTGCGGACGGCGATCGTGACCGCGCTCGGTGACAACGACGTCGGGCGGCTCATCGAGGAGCTCCTGCTTGCCGGCGGCGTCGACACGAGCCACGTCGTGTGGAAGCCCGCCGACGGCACCGGGCGCGCGAACCGCAACCCGCTCAACTTCACGGAGCGAGGCTTCGGCGTCCGCGGAGCGCTGGGCGTCTCGGACCGGGCGCACTCGGCGACCGCGGCGATGGCGCCGGACGACGTCGACTGGGACGCGCTGTTCGCCAGCGGGGTGCGCTGGTTCCACACGGGCGGGATCTTCGCAGGTTTGTCGGAGCGGACGGCGGAGACGGCCGCCGTGGCGATGGCGGCGGCGCGCCGGCACGGGACCGTCGTGAGCTACGACCTCAACTACCGTCCGTCCATCTGGGCCGCCCAGGGCGGTCAGGCCGGGGCGCGCGAGGTGAACCGGCGGCTGGTCGAGATGGTGGATGTCCTGATCGGCAACGAGGAGGACTTCACGGCGGCGCTCGGGTTCGACGTGCCCGGGACGGGGGCGGCGCTCTCGGGCCTGGACCCGGCCCGGTTCGAGGCGATGCTCGGCGACGTGACGGGCGCCTACCCACGGCTGCGCGTGGTCGCGACGACCCTGCGCGAGGTCCACACCGCGTCCGACAACGACTGGGGCGCGGTCGCCTGGTCGCGAGCCACCGGGTTCGTGCGCGCGACACCCCGACCGCACCTGGCGATCCTCGATCGCGTCGGCGGCGGCGACAGCTTCGCGTCCGGGCTGGCGTTCGGGTTGCTCGAGGGTCGCCCGCTCGGCGAGGCGGTGGAGCTCGGTTCCGCGCATGGGGCGCTCGCGATGACCACGCCCGGTGACACGTCGATGGCCAGCCGCGCCGAGGTCGAGCGCCTGGCCGCCGGCGGCGGGTCCCGCGTCATCCGCTGACCGGGGGCCGACGCGCGGTGGTCGCGCGACACTGGGTCATCGCCGAGGACGGACCCAGACGGCGGCGGCGCTCGGGCTCCACGTCGTCCGCGCGGTGGCGACCATCGTGTCGTGGATCGTGGGCAGGTCCGTGACGTCGCGGAGCGTCTCGCCGAACGTCGTGACGAGCCGCTCGGCGTTGACCCGCGAACGGTCGAAGCGGCGGTCCACCCGGGCCTGGATCGCGCGGCGGACGGGCTGGAACAGGCCCGCCACCACGAGCGTCGACGCGGCGACCGCGAGGGTGCTCGACTCGGTCACGGGTGCGAGCACCGCCTGCGCGACGATGACGGCCGCGCCGAACGTGGCCGCGAGGATCGCGGTCACGAGCGCGTACCCCACGGCCCGTGACACCAGGCGGTCGATGTCGTACAGCCGGTAGCGGAGGATCGCGAACCCGATCGCGAGCGGGAGGAAGGCCATCGTCAACAGCCCGAGCGCCCACGCGACGTCCGAGACGGGCCCGATGTCCAGCATCGAGACCACGAACATCACGGTCGCGATCGCCGCGACGAACAGGAACCACTTGATCTGCTGGCGCTCGGCCCCGCGCGAGCGGCGGAACCGGATCAGGAGGCTGGCGAGCGCGAGCAGGAACACTGGCGGGGCGATGACGGTGCTGAGGGTCGATGCGGCCTCGATCCAGCTCAGCAGCGGTTCAGGCGGCACCAGCGGATTCAGCGGGCCACGTGGATCCGCCATGGGGCCCGGCGTGACCATGGGGCCGATCGCCCCGGCCGCGACGCCGAAGATTCCGGCGATCGCGACCCAACGCCAGCGCGGGCCGGGCAGCCGGCCCGTGGGATACAGCAGCGGGAGGAAGACCACGAGCATTCCGACCGCGGGGATGAACCACGAGGACGCGATCCACGCCGCGGGCACCAGCAGCGGCCAGTCGTGCGCGCCCGCGGCGATCGCCGAACGCTCGTACTCGCCACAGGCAAAGGTCAGGCCGGTCAGGACGCCGGACACCAGGAGGAGCCAGCCGATCACGTTGTCGGGTCGGCGGGACGTGAGGACCGCACCCACGGCGCCGAGGTTTGCCGGCAGGAGCAGAAACAGCAGGTAGAAGGGGAGACCGGCGATGTCGCCTCGCAGCGGCGCCGCGGCCGTCTCGAGTGCCAGCGGGACCA
>JAICUV010000053.1 GCA_025935655.1 Chloroflexota bacterium
AGCGATGCGCCCGGACCGGCCTTGGGCGAAAGGTTGCGGTTGGGGTGGTTGCGCACGCACGCGACCGAGGGGTACACTCCGCGGACCTCGCCACTGTGTGAGGTCTACAGGAGTCGGGTCGCTTGGACTTCTTCCAGGGTCGCAGCCGCAGCCGGGTCGCCGTCGTCGTGACGGCTGACGGACGCCGCGTCACCGTGCCCCTGCGCGACCTCGCACACCAGGACGTATCCCCTCTCGATCTTCTTCGCTCGCTCCTTGCCGGCCTTGAGAGCCTTCTTGGGCTCCTCATTACCGGCTCCCGGCGGGAGAACGGAGGAACGCGGAGGAACGAGCGCCACTGAGGCGCCCGCCACCGAAGACCGAAGGGACCCTCGCCGGGTGGCGAGGGTCTTTGCATGTCCGGGAGGTCGCGGGGCCGATCGGGCGGAGGGACACAGCGCGATGACGATGACCAGGGGCGACGACCCGGCGAGTACCGCCGGACCCGCCACCGCCGACGCCGCCCAGGCGGCACCGGCCACGCCACGAGCACGCCGGAGCCACGTGCCCGGTGACGGGTCCGCGACCGCGGCCGCCGTCGAGGAGGCTCGCAAGGCGATGCTCCACGAGGTCCGCAGCCGGAAGCGCACCCGGATCGGCGCCGACGCGCTCATGGAGGCGCTCATCGCGCAGGGCACCGACGTCCTGTGGAGCTACCCGGGCGGCGTCATCCTCCCGATCTACGACATCCTGGGCGACTACCCGGAGATCCGCCACGTCCTCGTTCGCCACGAGCAGGGCGGCGCGCACGCCGCGGACGGGTACGCGAGGGCGAGCGGCAAGGTCGGCGTGTGCATGGGCACCTCCGGGCCGGGCGCGACGAACCTCGTCACGGGCATCGCCACCGCGCAGCTGGACAGCATCCCGATGGTCGCGATCACCGGCAACGTCCCCAACGCCCTCATCGGCAAGGACGCCTTCCAGGAGATCGACATCACCGGCATCACGCTGCCGATGACCAAGCACAACTACCTGGTCCGGAGCGCCGACGACATCCCGCACGTCGTCGCGGAGGCGTTCTACCTGGCCAGCCACGGCCGCCCCGGGCCGGTCCACATCGACATCACCAAGGACGCCCTCCAGCAGGAGACGACCGCCGAGCATCCCTCCCTCGACGACGTCATCGCCGGGCTGCCGGGCTTCCGCCCCACGCTCGAGGGGCACCCGAAGCAGCTCAAGCTGGCCGCGAAGGAGATCGCCGCCGCGCAGCGGCCGCTGATCCTCGCCGGGCACGGCGTCCTGATCGCGGACGCCATGGACGAGCTCCAGGCGTTCGCCGAGAAGACGCAGATCCCGGTGGCCTGGACGCTGCTGGGCATCGGCGCGATGGACGAGGAGCACCCGCTCGCGTACGGCTACATGGGGATGCACGGCTGGAAGCACGTCAACCGCGCCATCCAGGCCGCGGACCTGCTGATCGCGATCGGGATGCGCTTCGACGACCGGGTGACCGGCAGCGTGCGGACGTACGCCCCGTACGCCCGGATCATCCACGCGGACATCGACCCGGCCGAGATCGGCAAGAACGTCGCGGTCGAGGTGCCGATCGTGGGCGACGCGAAGCACGTGCTCGCCGGCCTCACGCGCCTCGTCCACGAGGTGGACCCGGCGACGCGCGCGGACTACCGGGCGCAGCTCGCCGAGTGGCGGGCCGACTCCGAGGGCAGCTCCTGGCACGGCTCGGGCGCCTGGAAGGACGGGCTGCTGTCCGCGGACTTCGTCGTGGAGCGGATCGGCGAGCTGACCGACCACACCGCGACCTACGTGGCGGACGTCGGGCAGAACCAGATGTGGCTCGCCCGCTACACGAAGTTCCGGCGGCCCAACAGCCACGTCAGCTCTGGCGGCCTGGGCACGATGGGCTTCGCCGTCCCGGCCGCCATGGGCGCCGCGCTGGGGAACCCGGACGTCGAGACCTGGGCGATCGCCGGCGACGGCGGGTTCCAGATGACGAGCCAGGAGCTGATGACGCTCGCCGCGGACCGGATCCCGGTGAAGATCGCGCTGCTCGACAACCACAAGCTCGGGATGATCCGCCAGTGGCAGGAGATCATCTACGCGGGCAACTACCACTCCTCGCACCTGCCCGGGCCGGACTTCGTCAAGCTCGCGGAGGCGTACGGGATCCCGGCCTTCCGCGCGACCAGGACCGACGAGGTGGACGCTGTCATCCGGGCCGCGCAGGCCGTGGACGGCCCAGCGCTCATCTGGTTCGAGATCGCGGAGGAGCAGAACGTGTTCCCGATGATGCCGGCGGGCAAGGGCCTGTCCGACCTCATCGAGACCTGGGGGGCGCCCGAGGAATGAGCACCGACCCGACCGCCAACGGGCACGTCCCGCACCCCGCCCACGCCACGACCCCGCCGCCGCCCCGGTCCGTCCCCGGCACCGGCGAGGCCCGTCGCCACATCCTGGTGGTGCTGGTCCTCGACCGGCCCGGCGTCCTCAACCGCGTCGCGAGCCTCATGCGCGCACGCAGCTTCAACATCGACTCGCTGGCCGTCTCGCGCACCGACAAGGACCACATCAGCCGGATGACGCTGACCCTCCACGGCGACGACGTCGCGGTGGAGCAGGCCGCCAAGCAGCTTTACCGCCTGGTGGACGTGCTCAAGGTCCAGGACGTCACCGAGGACCAGGTCGTGGAGCACGAGCTCGCGCTGATCAAGGTCCGCGCCTCGGATGGCAACCGCGCCGAGATCATCAAGATCGTCGAGCTCTACAAGGGCTCGATCGTCGACATCTCGGCGGAGTCCGTGATCGTCGAGGCCCATGGCACCGAAGCGGAGATCGACGCCCTCGTCGCCCTGCTCCGCTCCTACGGAATCAAGGAGCTCGTCCGCACCGGGGCAACCGTGATGCTCCGGGGCGCGGGCTCCATCGAGGAGGCACTCAAGCTGTGACCGCACGCATGTACTACGACGCCGATGCCGACCTGTCGGCGCTCGATGGACAGACCGTCGCGGTCATCGGCTACGGGAGCCAGGGCCACGCCCACGCGCTCAACCTGCGCGACTCCGGCCTGCACGTGATCATCGGCCTGGCCGAAGGCTCCAAGAGCCGCCCGATCGCGGAGGCCGCGGGCTTCGACGTGCGGACCGTCGCGGAGGCCGTCAAGGCCGCCGACGTGGTCATGATCGCCGTCCCGGACACGATCCAGAAGGCGGTCTACGACGCGGAGATCGAGCCCAACCTCAAGCCCGGCGCGCTGCTGATGTTCGCCCACGGCTTCAACATCCGGTTCGGGCGCATCCGGCCCGGCGCGGGCGTGGACGTCGGGATGGTCGCACCCAAGGGCCCCGGCCACCTCCTGCGCTCCGTCTACGAGCAGGGCGGCGGCGTCCCGGCGCTGTTCGCCGTGGAGCAGGACCCGTCCGGCACGGCGCGCGCCCGCGTCCTGGCCTATGCGCGGGGCATCGGCTCCACCCGCGCGGGCGTCCTCGAGACGACGTTCAAGGAGGAGACCGAGACCGACCTGTTCGGCGAGCAGGCCCTCCTGTGCGGCGGCGTCTCGGCGCTCGTCAAGGCGGCGTTCGAGACGCTCGTCGAGGCGGGCTACCAGCCGGAGCTCGCGTACTTCGAGACCATGCACGAGCTCAAGCTCATCGTGGACCTCATGTACCGCGGCGGCCTCAACTTCATGCGCTTCAGCGTCAGCGACACCGCGGAGTACGGCGACTACGTCTCCGGCCCGCGCGTGACCGAGGGCGCGAAGGCGGCGATGAAGGACGTCCTCACGGACATCCAGAGCGGCGCGTTCGCGGCCAAGTGGATCGCGGTCCAGGACGCCGGCGGCGAGGACTTCCGCCGGCTGCGCGAGCAGGACCGGAACCACCAGATCGAGCAGGTCGGCGCCGACCTGCGCGCGAAGATGCCGTTCCTCAAGCCGGTCGTCGTGGACGCCGGCCAGGCACAGGCGGTCGCGAGCTCGGCGCCCGGCGGGGAGGGCTGACATGACGTTCGAGGCCATCACGCCCCGCTTCGGCGAGGGCGTATCGGCCGGCAGCCTGCGGATCTTCGACACGACCCTGCGCGACGGGGAGCAGGCACCGGGTGCCGGCCTGACCGCCGCGGAGAAGCTGGAGGTCGCGCGCCAGCTCGCGCGGCTCAAGGTGGACGTGATCGAGGCGGGCTTCCCGGCCGCCTCGCCCGGCGACTTCGAGGCGGTCCGCCGGATCGCGCTGGAGACGAAGGGCGGGATCGCGGTCGCGGCGCTGGCCCGCTGCCGGGACGGCGACCCCCAGCGCGCCGTCGAGGCGATCCGCATCGCGGAGCGGCCGCACCTCCACCTGTTCATCGCCACCTCGGACATCCACCTCAAGCACAAGCTCCGGATCGACCGCGACGAGGCCCGCCGCGAGGCGGTCCGCTGGGTGAAGTGGGCCCGCGAGACGCTGGGCCGGGACGCCGAGATCGAGTTCTCCGCGGAGGACGCCTCGCGCACCGAGGACGCGTTCCTGCTGGACGTCTACGAGGCCGTGACCGAGGCCGGCGCCTCGACGCTGAACATCCCGGACACGGTGGGCTACGCGATCCCCGCGGAGTTCGGCGCGCTCGTGGGCCGGGTGAAGGAGCGGATCGGCGACCAGGCCGTGATCTCCGTCCACTGCCACAACGACCTGGGGCTCGCGACGGCGAACACCCTCGCCGCGGTCCAGGCCGGCGCCCGCCAGGTCGAGGTCACGATCAACGGCCTCGGCGAGCGCGCGGGCAACGCCTCCCTCGAGGAGGTGGTCATGGCGCTGCGGACCCGGCCCGGGCAGTTCCCGCACCTCGCGGCCGGCGTCCAGACCGAGCAGCTCACGCCCGCCTCGCGCCTCGTGAGCTATCTCACCGGGTTCGCGGTCCAGCCCAACAAGGCGATCGTCGGGTCCAACGCGTTCGCGCACGAGTCGGGCATCCACCAGGACGGCTACCTCAAGAACCCGCTGACGTACGAGATCATGACCCCGCAGTCCGTCGGGCTGTCCGGGTCCACGCTCTCGATCGGCAAGCTGTCCGGCCGCCGGGGCCTGCAGGGCAAGCTCAAGGACCTTGGCGTCGAGGTCGAGGGAGAGCAGCTCGACGCGCTCTATCGCGCCGCGATCGCCCTCGCCGACACGAAGAAGGAGGTCACGGACGCGGACCTGCTGGCGCTCGTCAACGAGCGCAAGAGCGACGTCCCGCGGTCCGTGGAGCTCCTCGGCTGGAGTGTCAGCTCCGCGTCCGGCGGGCACTCGGTGGGCTCCGTCTCGCTCGTCGTCGCGGGCGAGGCGAAGGCCAGCAACGAGACCGGCAACGGCCCCGTCAACGCGCTGTTCAAGGCCGTGGACGAGGCGGTCCGCCCGGTCCTCCACTGGGCGCCCGTGCTCACCGAGTACGAGATCAAGGCGGTCTCCGCCGGCGAGGACGCACAGGGCCAGGTGCTCGTCCGCTGCCGCCGCTCGTCGGACGAGGGCCCGGGCGCGCTCGTCGTGACCGGCCACGGGTTGAGCACGAACATCATCGAGGCCTCGCTCGAGGCGTACCTCACGGCCGCGAACAAGCTCCACGGGGCGGAGATCAACGGCATCGAGGTGGCATTCGTGGGCCGGCGCACCGCCGAGGAGCTCCCGTGACGGACGCCGGCCTCGCGGACGAGGTCTCGACCACCGGTGCCGCGCCGGTGACGTACCGGATCGCCCTGATCCCGGGGGACGGCGTTGGCCCGGAGGTCATCGATGCCACGGTCTCCGTCCTGGAGGCCGTGGGCCGGCGGTTCGGCTTCGGGTTCGCCTGGGACCGGCTCGTCGTCGGCGGCGCCGGCATCGACGCGTACGGCGTTGCCTGCCGGCCCCAGGACGTGGAGGCGTGCCGCGACGCGGACGCCGTGCTCCTGGGCGCCGTCGGCGGCCCGAAGTGGGACAACCCCGACGCGTCCGTGCGCCCGGAGCAGGCCCTGTTCGCGCTCCGCGGCGGCCTCGGCCTGTTCGCGAACCTGCGCCCCATCACCGTCCATCGCCAGCTCATCGGCGCCTCGCCGCTGCGCCCGGAGCTGCTCGAGGGCGTGGACTGCCTGATCCTGCGCGAGCTCACGAGCGGCCTCTACTTCGGCAAGCCCTCCGAGCAGCGCGAGACGCCCGACGGGCGCGCCGCGATCGATACCCTGTGGTACACGGAGGGCGAGATCCGGCGGATCGTCATGCTCGCGTTCGAGCTGGCTCGCACGCGACGGCGCAAGGTCACCCAGGTCGACAAGGCCAACGTCCTCGCGACCAGCCGCCTGTGGCGCAAGGTCACGGAGGAGGTCCACGCCGACTTCCCGGACGTGGAGCTGGAGCACCGGCTGGTGGACTCCGCGGCGATGACGCTCGCGAAGTGGCCGGCGGGCTTCGACGTCCTCGTCACCGAGAACCTGTTCGGCGACATCCTGTCCGACGAGGCGGCGGTCATCGCCGGCTCGCTGGGGATGCTGCCCAGCGCGAGCATCGGGACGCGCGAGACGGCGCACGGCCGCCACGGCCTGTACGAGCCCATCCACGGCTCCGCCCCCGACATCGCGGGCAGGGACATGGCGAACCCGCTGGGGACGATCCTGTCGGCCGCGATGATGCTCCGCTGGAGCCTCGGGCGCGCCGACGCGGCCGAGGCCGTCGAGGCCGCGGTGGACCGGGCCCTCGACGAGGGCTACCGCACCGCCGACCTGCTGCCGTCTGACGCCACGGAGGCGGCCGCGTGCACGCGTGTCGGCACGAAGGAGATGGCCCGCGTCATCGGGGACCGGATCGCGATTTGACGGCCGGTGCCCGCCCACGCGGCGGGTGACCGGCCAGCGTCACGTCGTCCGACCCACCCCGACCGCAAGGACACCCACCCCATGGCAGACCGACCCGTCATCCTCTACGACACCACCCTCCGAGACGGCACCCAGGGCGAGAACATCACCCTCTCGCTCGCGGACAAGCTGCGCGTCGCCCGGATGCTCGACGAGTACGGCTTCCCGTTCATCGAGGGCGGCTGGCCGGGCTCCAACCCGAAGGACATCGAGTTCTTCGCGGCCGCGCGCACGACGCGCTGGGAGCAGGCGCGGCTCGCGGCGTTCGGGTCCACCCGCCATCGCTCGAACCGGCCGGAGGCGGACCCGAACCTCAACGAGCTGGTGAAGGCGGAGACGCCGGTCGTCACGATCTTCGGCAAGAGCTGGCTGCTCCACGTGACCGAGGTCCTGGGGGCGACGCCGGCCGAGAACCTGGACATGATCGCGGACTCGGTGGGGTTCGTCGTGGACCGCGGCCGGGAGGCCGTCTACGACGCGGAGCACTTCTTCGACGGGTTCAAGGCGGACCGCGACTACGCGATGTCGACGCTCCGTGCCGCACGCCAGGCCGGCGCCCGCACGCTCGTCCTGTGCGACACCAACGGCGGCACGCTCACCGACGAGCTGGTGCGGATCCTCGGCGACGTCCGAGGCTCGCTCGAGGGCGACCCCGACGCGCCGGAGGTGGTCTGGGGCATCCACACGCACAACGACGCGGAGCTTGCGGTCGCGAACTCCATCGCGGCGGTCCAGGCCGGCGTCCGCCACGTGCAGGCGACGATCAACGGCTACGGCGAGCGGTGCGGCAACGCGAACATGGTCTCGATCCTCGCCAACCTCGCGCTCAAGACGCCCGCCGAGCTGGTGCCGGCCGGCGGCGGGTCGCTCGCCGCCCTGACCGAGCTCAGCCGCTCCGTCGCCGAGATCGCCAACGTCGCGCCCAACGACTACCAGCCGTACGTGGGCCGGTCCGCGTTCGCGCACAAGGGCGGCGTCCACGGGGCCGCGGTCGCGAAGGTCGAGCGCAGCTACCAGCACGTGGACCCGGCCTCGGTCGGCAACGCCGGCCGGCTCGTCGTGAGCGAGCTGGGCGGCAAGGCGAACACCGAGATCCGCGCCCGCCAGCTGGGGCACGAGCTCGAGGGCATCGACCCGCGCGAGCTGAGCCGGCTGATCAAGCAGATGGAGCACGACGGCCTCGCGTTCGAGGGCGCCGAGGCGAGCTTCGAGCTGCTCATCCGGCGCCAGGCCGCGGACTACGCGGCGCCGTTCCGGATCGTCGACTACACCTGCCTCGTGGAGCAGCGCTCGGGCCGCGAGCTCCTCGCCGAGGCGACCGTCAAGGTCGAGGTCGCGGGCGAGGTGCTCCACACCGCGGCGGACGGCAACGGACCCGTCAACGCGCTCGACGGCGCGCTGCGCAAGGCCCTCCGGGCGTTCTACCCGGTGCTGGACACGGTCCACCTCGTCGACTACAAGGTCCGCATCCTCGACGGGGCGACCGCCACGGCGGCGCGCACGCGCGTCATCATCGACTCGCAGGACGGCGCGCGCACCTGGTCCACCATGGGCAGCGACACGAACATCATCGCGGCCTCGGCCCAGGCGCTCGCCGACTCGCTCGAGTACGCGATCTGGAAGTCCGGGGCCGAGCTCCGGCGGCGCGACGAACGCCACTTCACGACGTCCAACGGGCAGCCCGCGCCGGCCGCCCCGGGAGGGCACGCATGACCGACGCCCCGCGCACCGCCCCCGCCGCCATCCGCCTCGACCGCTGGACGGTCACGTCCGGCTCCAACGTCAACAGCCGCGCGGCGGTCGTCATCCGGGCCGCGGACCACGACTGGAAGGCGTCGGCAGAGGGCAACGGCGCCGTGGACGCGCTGTTTCGGGCCGTGGACACGGCGCTCGCGCCGATCGTCGGCGGTCGCCCGCTCCTCCTCGGCTACGACGTCCACGCGCTCGCCGAGGGCCCCGACGCGGAGGGACGGGTGACCGTCCGGATCGCGCCGCCGGTCGCGGCCGAGGGCGGCCGGGCCGACGGCCGCTACACCGGCGAGGTCACCTCCACCAACACGGTGGCGGCCTCCATCGAGGCGTACGTCCAGGCCCTCACGGCGATGCTCGCCGACGAGTCGTGGGCCGGCGCGGCCGAGGATGCCGGCGCGCAGCGCGTCCGCCGGGCGACCGGCGACCCCGCCGAGGGGACTACCGAGTACGACCGCACCGCCGACCACTTCGACACCACCGAGTGGTTCAACCGCTAGGCGGCGAGGGCTCGCCCGCCCCCGCCATCCCCATCGACGCGGACGCGTTCAACCGGTTCGAGGCCGCCGGCTGGGAGGCGCGCGCGTCGTCCTACGCGTTCCTCTCGCCGATCACGGGACGCGTCATCGGGGCGCTCCTCGGCGCGGTGCAGGCCGGCCCCGATACGCAGCTCCTCGACGTGGGCTCGGGGCCGGGCGACCTGGCGGCCGCGGCGGCGGAGCGTGGCGCGGACCCGGTCGGCATCGACGTGGCGCCCTCGATGGTCCGCCGGGCGGCGATGGCCCACCCCGGCATCCCGTTCCGGGTCGGCTCGTTCGAGGCGATCCCCGGCGGCGCGGGCTCGTTTGACGCGGTCGTGGGCAACTTCGTGTTCAACCACGTCGGCCGCCCGGCCGTCGCCCTCGCGGAGGCCCATCGCGTCCTGCGGCCCGGCGGTCGGCTCGCGCTCTCCACGTGGGACGCCGCGCGTCACAACCGGATCCTCGGCCTCCTGCTGGACGCGATCGAGGCCGCCGAGGCGCCACCGCCACCGGGGCTGCCGCCGGGGCCGACGAACTTCCGCACCGACGCCGAGCTGCGCGCGCTGTTCGAGGCCGCCGGCTTCGCGGACGTGGGCGTGTCGCACCTCCACTACGAGGCACGGATCCCGGACACCGACACGCTGTGGCATGGCGTCCTGGACTCCGCGGTCCGGATCCCGCCGCTGGTCACGGGGCAGGCGCCCGACATCCAGGCCCGGATCCGCGCGGCGTTCGACCGGCTGTGCGCGCCGCACGCCCGCGACGACGGCTCGCTGGCGATCCCGGTCGCCGTCCAGGTCACCCAGGGCCGCCGGCCGTGAGCGGGACCCCCGCCGGGATGGCCGCGATCCGGGCCGCCTACACCGGCGAGCCCGGCGCGTTCGCCGAGGAGGCCGTGCTCCGCTTCTTCGAGGCGCCCGAGACCGTGCCCCTGTCCTCGTTCCGCGAGGTGTTCGAGGCCGTGCGCGACGGGCGCGCGGACGCGGGCGTCGTCCCGGTGGAGAGCAGCCTGCTGGGCACGATCCGCGAGAACGTTGACCTCCTGTGGGCCTTCGACCTGCCCATCGTGGGCGAGGTCAGCGTGCCGGTGCGGCTCGCGCTGCTGGGCCTGCCCGGGGAGCGGCTCGAGACCGTGGAGCGGGTGTACTCGATCACCGCGGCGCTCGCGCAGGCGGACGCGTTTCTGCGCTCGCGGCCGTGGACGATCCAGACGACGTACAACACCGCGGGCGCGGCACGTATGGTGGCCGAGCGCGGGGAGCCGGGCTCGGCCGCGGTCGCGAGCGCACGGGTCGCGCCGATCTACGGCCTCGAGGTCCTCGCAGACGACATCCAGACGGGATCGGACAACCGGACCCGGTTCGCGGTCATCACCCGCCGGGAGGACGCGCCGCGCGTGCTCGCGGGTGCCACGCCGGCGTCCCGTGCGGGCGCGCCGCGGACGACGCTCGTGTTCGCGGTGCGCAACGTCGCTGGCTCGCTGCACCGGTCGCTGGGCGCCTTCGCGACCCGCGGCCTCAACCTCGTCCGGCTCGAGTCACGGCCGTGGACGGAGCGCGGCGCGCGGTGGGAGTACCTGTTCTGGGTGGACCTGGACGCGGATCCGTCCGAGCCCGCCTGTGCCGAGGCGCTCGCCGACCTTGCGCGGGAGACGGAGCTGGTGCGGATCCTCGGGACCTATTCCCGGGCCGCCGAGGACTGACCGGCCCGGGAATCGGAACGGCGGCGCCGGCCCGGTGCCGTGCGCCGCCGTTGTCCGCTGATGGATCAGAGGCGCGCGAACGCGTCCAGGATCACGTTGGGGCGCGTGCCGTTCGTGGACACGATGCGGATCGTGTGCGAGCCGACGGACGTGAACCGGCGCTGGTAGACGACCACCCGGTCACCCGGCGTGAAGGTCGCGACGTCGACCGTCGCCTTGAGCGTCCCGTCGATGTACACCTTGATCACGCCGAGCGACGGGTCCGCCGACATGACCACCGCGATGGCGCGGCCGGTGAACGCGTACCGGGCGGACTGCCCGTTGTCGTCGGACTGCTTCGCGGACCCGCCGGAGAAGTCCGGCGAGACGAGCGTGGTCCACCCTGCGCTGAACGTCACGCGCGAGCTCGTCTGCTGGACGAGGCGCGGTGTCTGGACGGTTCCCTTGACCCATGCGCCGCGGTTGCCTGCCCAGTCGATCGCCCGGAGACGGAACTGGAGCGTGCCGCTGGGCGACGCGTAATTGTCGAGCGTCCGCCGCTGGGTCGTGCCCAGCGACGTCCAGTGGACGCCGCCGTCGGTGCTCTTCGCGACCTCGTACTTCCAGACGCCCGCGCCGCCGCTGTCGGTGCCCGTGGACCAGGAGGCCCGCACCGGCAGCTTCGTCCCGGACAGCGGGGTGTTCGTCGCGAGGCTGGCGCGAGGCGCGCCGTTCCTGGGCCTCGTCCGGTCGATCGTCAGGGTCGCGGCCGCGGGGACCGTGATGGCCGGGCCGCTCAGCGGCTCGTCCGAGGTGACGCTGTTCGCCTTGAGCGTCAGCAGCAGCGTCCCCTGCGAGCAGCCGCTCACCCGCATGGACCACGTGGTCCGCGAGGCGTCCGCGACCGGGGCCCCGATGGTGCAGCCCGTGGCGGTGCCGTTCTTGATGAAGTCGCTCGCCGTCAGGCCGCTGACCGGGGTGTCGAACTGGACCTTGTAGGTGAATGCGCTCGCGCGGGTCGGCGAGCTCGGCGCGACGACGCTGGCCCGCGGCTTGGCGCCCATGAGCCACTCGTCGCTCTCGAACGCGAGCATGAAGTCGACCGGGCCGAGGCTCGTCGCGTCCGACCAGCAGTCGCCGGTGACGCAGAAGAAGCCGGTCCCGTTGGCGTACTGGTCGGGTCCCGTCGGGTTGCTCGCGTGCCACGCGATGCCCGGGTTCGTGCCGCGGATGAGCACGACCGCGACCGTCTGGCTGGCCGGCAGCACGGCGGGCCGGGTGAACTCGACATCGACCGGCGTCGGTGCGTTCTTGTCCGTGGACAACGCGCTCGCGGGGAGCGTCTGCGACGCGAGCACGACGCCCGTGCTCGCGACCTGGTGGCCGGTCGGCGCCCCGCTGGACGTGGCGCGCACCTCGACCCGGTAGGTCCCGGTGTCGGTGCTCGCGCGGTGCAGCGTCAGGTGCACGTCGGTGATCGCGCCCGGCGGTGCGACGAACGTCTGCGCCATGCCGGGCCACGACCAGTTGGACCCGTCGTTGCTGTTGATGGTCTCGATGACGGCCGCGCTGGCGCTGCCCGGCAGCATGGCGAGCAGCGTCGTGGCGGCGATGACGCTCGCCAAGGCCCGACGGTGGCGGAGGCCGGTGGATGTGGTCACGATGCTCCTCCCGTGGGATCCCCGATGGCGCCAAGCCTACTCGTCGCCGAGGTCCCCCGTTCGTCCGTGGGGGCGCATCGGCAGCGCTCGTGGGAACCGGTGTTCGACGCCCGCAGACGATGCGATCATGTGGGCCGGACCCGACGACACAGGGGCCGGGGGCAGACGGGAGAGTGCGGTGAACGACGCGTTCCGGACGGCAATGGCGGCCGGCTACGGCTTCGACGAGCCGGTGGTCGTCCTCGGATCGCCCATCCAGGGCGACGAGGTCCTGCCCGAGGTCCGCGTGCAGGTCCCGCTCTCGCGGGTCAACCGCCACGGGCTGATCGCGGGCGCCACCGGGACCGGCAAGACGACGACGCTCCAGCTCCTCGCCGGCCAGCTGAGCGCGCTCGGCGTGCCCGTGTTCGCGGTCGACGTGAAGGGCGACCTGTCCGGGGTCGGTGCACCCGGGGACCCGACGAAACCCGCGGTCGTCGCCCGCGTTGAGGCGATGAAGCTCACGTTCCAGGCGCAGGGCCATCCCATCGAGATCCTGTCGCTCTCGGGCACGCAGGGCGCGCACGTCCGCGCCTCGATCTCCTCGTTCGGACCGCTGCTCCTGGGCAAGGTGCTGGACCTCAACGACACGCAGACCTCGATCCTGTCGCTCGTGTTCCGCTACTGCGACGACCAGCACCTGCCGCTGCTGGACCTCTCGGACCTCCGGACGACGCTCAAGTTCCTGGGCTCGGACGAGGGCAAGCCCGCCCTGGCCGACCTCGGCGGCATCAGCCCCGCCAGCCTGGGGGTGATCCTGCGGGCGATCGTGACCATCGAGCAGGAGGGGGCGGGCGAGTTCTTCGGCGAGCCGGAGTTCGACCCCGACGACCTCGTGCGCACGACCGCGGACGGCAAGGGGATCATCACGCTGCTCGAGGTCGCGGACGTGATGGACCGCCCGCGGCTGTACTCCACGTTCGTGCTCTGGATGCTCGCCCAGCTGTACGAGACGCTGCCCGAGGTGGGCGACCTCCCCAAGCCCAAGCTCGCGTTCTTCTTCGACGAGGCGCACCTCCTGTTCCGCGACGCGTCGAAGGCCCTGATGGAGCAGATCGAGCGCACGGCGCGCCTCATCCGGTCCAAGGGCGTGGGGGTGTATTTCGTCACCCAGGCGCCCACCGACGTCCCGTCGTCCGTGCTGTCGCAGCTCGGCAACCGCGTCCAGCACGCGCTCCGTGCGTTCACGCCCGACGACGCCGACGCGCTGCGCAAGACCGCGCGCACGTTCCCGGTGACCGAGTTCTACGACGTGGAGCGGACGATCACCTCGCTGGGCATCGGCGAGGCGCTCGTCACCGTGCTGTCGCCCAAGGGCGTCCCGACGCCGCTCGCCGCGACCCGCCTCGTCCCGCCCGACTCGCGGATGGGGGCGCTCACGCCGCAGGAGATCGCGGCCGTCGTCGCACAGTCCACGCTCGCGGGCCGGTACAACACCGCCGTGGACCCCGAGAGCGCCCACGAGATCATCACCGCCCGCCTCACCAACGCGAAGGCCGCGGCGGCGAGCGTGGCCGCCGAGGCCGCGATGCGCGCGGGCGTTGACCCGACGACGGCGGACGGCCTCGAGACGATGACGCCCGCCCAGCAGCAGCGGGAGATCAACCGTCGGGCGAAGGAGCTCGCGGCGGCCCAGCGCGCCGCCGAGCGCGAGCGCAAGGCCCAGGAGCGGGCCGCCCGCGAGGCCGCCAAGCAGCGCGAGCGGACGCTCGAGACGGGGATCCGCACCGCCGGCAAGGTCGTGACGTCCAGGGCGGGGCAGTCGCTCCTGCGCGGCGTGTTCGACGTGTTCTTCGGCGGCGGCAAGAGCCGCTAGGGAGTCCCGCGATGCCGGCCGATCCGCGCCCCTTCGCACAGCCCACGCTCATCGGCGAGGCATTCGCCGGGAGCGGCGCGAACGCCGCGCACATCAACGTCGTCATCGGGCGCAAGGGCGGCCCGGTGGAGACCGCGTGGACGACGGCCCTGGCGACGCCGCGCGCGGGATACATCCCGTTCCTGGCGGTCCTCCGCCCGAACCTGCCGGTCAGGCCGATGACGCTGTTCGTGAACAAGGCCGACCTGCGGGGAGACGCGCACTCCACGCTGACCTGGGGTCCGGCGCAGGCCGGCGTCGCCGCCGGCGTGACCGCGGCCGTCGCCGAGGGCCTCATCCCCGCCGGCGAGGTGGACGAGCTGCTGGTGATCGTCGCGGTGTGGGTCGACTGGGCGGCCGACGAGGCCGCGCTGGTGTTCGCGAACAACCGAACCGCCACGCACGACGCGATCGGTGCCGCCGTCCGCGGGGAGCCGCCGGTCGAAGACGTCATCGCTGAGGCCGGCCACCCCTGGAACGCCTACTACCACGAGCACCGCAACTAGTGCGCATCACCCGGATCCGCGTCGCCCGGCTGGAACGCCGGCTCGACCCGCCGTTCCACGCGGCGTGGGATCCCGTCCCGCGCACCTCGTTCGCCGCCACGCTCGTCCGCGTCGAGACCGACGAGGGCGTCACCGGCATCGGCTCCGGCGACACGATGGACGGCTTCCCGGCCTACGAGCACCTGTTCCTCGGCGAGGACCCGATGCGGATCGCGCGTCACGTGCGCGCGCTCGAGACCATCGCGTTCCACGCCGGCCGCTACTGGCCGCTCGAGGCCGCGCTGTGGGATCTCATCGGGAAGGTGACCGGCCAGCCGGTGGCGGTCCTGTTCGGTGGCGCCACGGCCGCGCTCCCCGCCTACGCCTCCACGGGCGAGCGGCGCACGCCCGACGAGCGGGCCGCCTCCGCCATCGCGATCCGCGAGGCGGGCTTCCGGGCGATGAAAATCCGGATCGACCGCCACCGGCGGGCCGAGGGCCTCGAGGCCGTGCGCGCGGTCCGGGCCGCGGTCGGCGACACGCTGGAGCTCATGGTCGACCTCAACGCGGCCTGGCGGATGCCCGGCGACACGTCGCCCGGGCTGGACGTCGTCTCGGCCCGCCGCGTCGCCGACGAGCTCGCGGAGCTGGGCGTCCTGTGGCTCGAGGAGCCGCTCGACGGCGGTGACCTGCGGGGCCTCGCGTCGTTGCGTGCCGGCGGGCGGATCCGGATCGCGGGCGGCGAGATGACGCGCTCGATGCCGGAGCTGCTCGCGGCACTCGACGGGGACGCTTACGACGTCTACCAGCCGGACGTCGTCCTGGCGGTCGGGATGCTCAGGGCGCGGACGATCGCGGAGGTCGCCCTCGCGCGCAGCCGGTGGTTCACACCCCACACCTGGACGAACGGGATCGGCGTGCTCGCGAACCTCCACGTGGCCGCGGGCGTGGGCGGCGGTCCGTACCTCGAGTACCCGTACG